>CAMJXZ010000005.1 GCA_946409855.1 uncultured Clostridia bacterium
CACTGAACGCGTCGCTGTACAGATTGGTAATACCGTCCGGCAGATGGATGCTCTGCAGGCTCGTACAGTTCGCAAACGCTCCTCCCTGAATTGTCTGAAGACCATCCGGAAGGTTTACGCTCCTCAGACCTGTGCATCCTTCAAAAGTGAATTCGTCAATAAGCGTCATCTGATCGGAAACAGTCACAGCGGTGATGCCGGTACATCCCCGATATGCATAAGATCCAACGGATGTTACGCTGTCCGGTATGTCAACGTTCCTGAGACCGGTGCATTCCTCGAAAGCGCTCTTTCCGATGGTTTCCAGCGAACCCGGCATATTGATTTGATTCAAGCCTATAGCTCCACAGAAAGCATATTCTGGAATTGCCTTTACACCCTCCGGAATGGTGATAGTAGTCAGCTTAGGCGTGTTGTAGAACGGTGAATGCCCGTTATAGCTATAACTTGTCGTCCAAGAAAACGGATAGTTGACGCTCGTCAGCTCGCTGCACCCACTGAACGCGTCGCTGTACAGATTGGTAATACCATCCGGCAGATGGATGCTCTGCAGACTCGTGCAGTTCGCAAACGCTCCTCCCTGGATTGTCCGAAGGCTGTCCGGAAGGTTTACGCTTCTCAGGCCCGTGCATCCCGCAAAAGCATATTCATCTATTAATGTAATACCGGAAATCAGGTCGATCTCTGTTAAGTTTTCATTATCCTCGAAAGCGCTTCTGCCAACATTCGTCAGTCCGTTCCATCCTTCAAAATGCGTGATGGCTTTACATCCGTAGAAAACATAATCACCCATGGTTGTGGTAGCCAAACCAAAATCATAGCGCCTCAGGTTCGTACACTCCCAGAAAGTTCTATTACCGATGCTTTCCAGGTTTGATCCGCCCTTAACGTAGATCAGATTTGTACAGCCGTTAAACACATCGTTACCCATTGTTACCACGCTGTCCGGAATGATGACGCTTGTGATATTCTGGTTGTTTAAAAATGCACTATCATCAATTTTTTCCAGAAATCTTGTCACACCGTTTTCATCCGTCCATTCACTGGGGATCACCACAGCGGTTTCTGTACCGATGAAGCTGACCAGTTCACAATAACTGCCGTTGTTTCCGTCCAGAGGAATAAAATGGAAAGATGTTTCCGGTGTCGCGTCATTCGGATCGATGGTTACTTTCCCGCCGGTCAGCGTGGCGGTCTCGTTCTCTTCATCGACTGCTGTCACTCTGGCCTTATATGTTCCGGACATTAACGGCGCCCATACAACGGAACCCTGCGTATTGCGTTCCGTATACTCCAGCGTGCTGCCATTATAGATATACCAGTTATAAGTAATAACGCCTTTGCCACCGCTTACTGCCGCCGACCAGGTTACAGCTTCCCCTGCATAGCCCGTTGTTTTATCCCGCGTAATGGAATCTACACTGATCGGATTATATACATGAATAACAGCGCTTTCCAGTTCCACAGTGGTGTTTTCAGCGTCACGAACACGCACTTTGACAGTATAATTTCCGGCTGCATCTGTCGTGAAGCTATAAGTATTGTCTTCTCTAAATGAACGGCCGTCCATCTCTTCGCCGTCAATGTATACATCAAAAGCATACTTCAAAGGTTTTACACCGCCGGACGCCGTAACCGACCAATTGATATTGTCGCCAACTTTGACCCATTCGCTCTCAGCGGCAATTTCGTCAATGGTCAGTGATTTGGTCGTGATCATGACCGGGCTGCTGTCCTGCTGTACCTGGTTGCCGGCACCATCCGTAACGGTAACCGTCAGCACACAGCTTCCCGCAGTCACCGTATTGTACGTATAGGTATTGCTTTCAGAAGCAGCCTCCGTCGCGACGGTGACACCGTCGAGTTTTACTGTATATTGATATGTATACGGCGCTTTGCCGGCAGTTGTCTCCACCACCCATGTGATTTCGCTTTCGGTAACGGCACTGTCCACATCAGATGTAATATCTGTGATTTCAACCGGGCGGAGCGCGACCTCTACAGGAACAGTGTAGGCTTCAGAAACAGTTTTCTGATTGTCTTTTGCTCTGACAATCAGCTGATATGTTCCCTCTGTATCAAAAGTATAGCTGTATGTGTCGGAAGCGCTGTATGACTTGCTGTTTATGGTTTTACCGTTTTTCTTCAAAATATAGTTATACTGATAAGGCTGCTCGCCGCCGACAGCCGTTACGGTCCAGGTTGCCGTATCCGTCGTACGGATCGTTTCAATGTCGCATGTCACCTCGCTGACTTGCAGCGGCAGCGGAACGACATTAATATCCGCGCTGGTTGTTTCGACGATTTCACCATCATCGTCTTTCATACTGACAACCACATGGTAAGTTCCGGCCTCTGTGAATTTATAAGTGTATGTTCCGGTTGTGCTGTAAGGCCGGGTAGCAATCTTCTCCCCGTCTTTATACAAATCGTAACGGTATTTATATGGTTCTACACCATTTGCGCCGGTTGCCGTCCATGTAACGGATTCCTCGGGAACAGCCGAATCAGCGCTGCAGGTAACCGTTACACGAAGCCCGGTTTCGTCAACAAAATGGATGCCAAAGCTGTACCAGTCAGTGGTACTATCTGTTGTTATCCCATAATGCACAACGACATATGGCGCTGTTCTCATCTGTTCCGTCGTAATTATGCTGAGATAGCCGTTGGAATACCCCTGTTCCATACGGCGTACTGCTACCATTCCCTTTTCCGTATCATTCCATAGCCAGTCGCCTTTCCGGCGTGTAATCTGGTTCAGGCTTGTGAAATCCGGTTCCTCATCAAGGGCATATGCAAAATAATCACAAGTTACACTTCGAGATGTGTTGATATATTCCTGCAGCAAAAATTGGGATACCGTTTCATCAATCACAATATTGAGATCGCCTTCGCCAATATCATAGTCTATCACACTTTTATTGGCGAACCGTTCTCCGTCGAGTGAATTCTTATAGAAATCCAGCTGGATATCCGCATTAGTCGGAGCAACCCAGCGTTTACGCGCCGCATAATTCGCCGCGTATGATCCCTTCGATACAACCACATTCGTCAGCTGATCACACCCGTCAAAAGCGTCATCCGCAATATAAGTCAGGCTCCTCGGCAGGTTGATCCGCTTTATGGAAGAATTGGCAAAAGCCCTGCTTTCAATCCGTTCGATCCCGGATGGCAGAACTACCCTTTCCAAGCCGGTATCATCGCAGAAAGCTTCCTCCTCAATGGTTTTGACACCGGCCGGAAGCTTCAGTTCATATGCGGACGCACAGGCAGCTACGCACAGCAGCGCCGTCACAATCAGCAGAAACGCGATTCTCTTTTTCATCAATTGGACGCTCCTTTCAGAACGCGTATTTATTCAGAATGTATTGTACACCATCCGTTTCAAAAAAATGTCCGGTTCGTTTATGCCTGTCGGTTCAGACGAAAAGATACGATTTTCCCGGTTTTTTCCGGGGATTTCCGGGAACTTTTTGAAAAAAATATGAAAAAAAAATTTCCGCCCCCGGAAAGGGGCGGAAAATGGGATCAAAAACGCCGCGGAGGGGGGTGGGTTACCAGATGGTGATCCGGTCATGGCCGCCTTCCGGTTCGGTGCCGGAGAGGAGGGTGCCTTCCAGGCTGTAGGCGCAGCCTGAGGTTTCTTCGTTGTAGCCGGTCAGGGCGCCGGTGACGTCATAGCTGGCGAACCAGCGGGCGTGATCGCCGAAAAGGCCGTACATGCCGCCCTGGAAGGAGCGGGCCGTCCCGCTGCCGTAGCAGTTGAAGCCAAAGCCGGTCTCCCCTTCCTCCGCGTACTCCACCACCGGCCAGGCCGGGAGGAATTGGTTCATCCGCCAGTACATGACGGTCACCTTCATGCGGCGCTCCGCCTGGGGGCTGACCAGGAACACGCCGAGGATGCCGGCGTCCCCGGTCCAGGCCCCGGCAGCCTCGTCGTAGACGGCGGGCGTCAGGGTGACCGGGATGCCGCCGGAAAAGAACACCGTCCAGTCCTCCGGAAGCTCCTCGGACAGGCGGACCAGGGTCCGGCCGCCGCGCTCCTCCACGATGATTTCGGGCGCCTCGTCCGGGAAGGTGATAAAGGGCATGTTCTCCAGGCGGATGCGCAGGAACACCTCGCCGGCGCGGAAGGCGGGCAGCCAGATATTCTCCCAGACGGGCCACATCCGGTCCACCCGGCAGCGCAGGGAGGCAAGCTTGGCGTGAAAGCGGTTCAGCACGGGAACCGCCGCTTCCGCCACCAAAGTATGCCCGTCTTCCGCGGGGACGTCCGCGGCGAGACGGACCGTGTCCCCCTCGCGGAGGGGGCGGGACAGCCGAAGCAGGACCAGGCCGTCTTCCGCGGCCTCCGCGGAAAGGCCGATCTCCTCCCCGTCCAGGAAGGCGTTGACCCGCAGCCCGTCCGGCAGGACAGGGCCCAGGTCCAGCAGGACGGACTCCGCCCCGTCCGTCAGGGGCTCCGCCAGCCGCAGCGTCAGGGCCGGCGCGTCCTCCGCCGCCGCCGGGCATACCAGACAAAGCAGCACCAGCGCCGCCGTCAAAAGCCTTGCAAACCGTTTTTCTTTCATTGTACGTTTTCTCCTGTCGGTTGTTCATATTCGGTCCATACGACCGGTTCGTCGTTCATCAGGTAAAAGCGGCAGTGCCAGGTATCGCCCTTTTCCGCCAGCCAGTGGAAGGCGGGCGCGCCGCCGGCACGGCTGCTCTGGATCAGCTCCAGGGCCTGAACGGAGGGTGTTTCCCCCATCTGATAGGTGCAGATCAGCTTGAGCAGCCAGCCTTCCAGCGGGAAATGGGTGGACAGCTGAACGGTTTCCGCGGTTTCCGCTTGCCCGCCGCGGCCGTCCGAAAAACGGAAGCTGTCCGTCTCCCGGCGGTATGTCCCGCCCCAGGCGCGTCCTTCTTTGTCCGTCAGCACCGCCACCCACCGGGACGGCGGCTCATGAAGCGTCAGGAGCATCTTTTCCCGGTCCAGCGTCAGCTTCGGGGCGAGGGCGGCGATCCGGTCCGGGAGGATCAGCAGGGCCGCCTGGTCGGCGGACGCTTCCGGGACGGTCAGGAAGTTTTTCCGCATTTCCAGGAAAGCATCCTTCAGCGCGCCGTAGCAGCCGGCCGCTTCCGCCGGCGGGGAAACGGAGACGTTCAGCATCGGCAGAGGGGTCGCTTCCGCCGGGGGCGCGGGATGCTTTTCCCACGGCCGCAGCAGCAGCGGCACGGCCAGCAGCGCCGCGGCGGCGGCGGCCGCCAGGACCCGGCCGGGCCGGAAGCGGGACGGCCGCTTTGCCGCCGGCTCCACCCCGGTCTGAACTGCCCGCAGGGCGGCGGCCATTTCCCCCGCCGTCCGGTAACGCCCGTCCGGGTTCCCGGCGCAGGCTTTCCGGAGCACCGCGTTCAGCCGGTCGGACGCGTTGGCGGCCGGCGGCAGCGGCGTGCCCATCAGCCGCATGCGGTTGGCCACGGCGTATTCCTCATGGGTAAACAGGTTCCGGGCCGGCAGAAAAGGCATGCGGTTCCCGTTCATCAGCCGGTAGAGCGTCAGCCCCAGGGAATACAGGTCCGCCCGCCCGTCGTATTTCTGCCCGGTGACGACCTCCGGGGCCATATAGACCATCGACCCTTTCACGGACATGGCCGCGGTGCCCGTTTCCTGCAGGCGGGAGGCCCCGAAATCCCCCAGCTTGTAGAGAACCCCCTCGGGGCTGCGGTCGTTGACGAAGATGTTGCCGGGCTTGACGTCCCGGTGCAGCACGCCGTCCGCATGGCATACGCTCAGGGCCTGGCACAACTGCAGACCCAGCCCGATGACCTCGTCCTCATTCAGCGTTTTGTCGCTGGTAAACTCGGTCAGGCTCTTGAGCAGCTCCATCCGGATCAGGATATACTGCGCCTGGCAGCCGTTTTCCTCCGGCAGCAGCTTGCAGTCCTCCATGCTGACGAAGTGGGACATGCCCTGGTACCGCTTCATCACCTGGATCTCGCTCATCGTCTCCCTGGCCAGGCCGTCCACAAAGCTGCGGATTTCCTCTTCATTGAAGCCGTCGGCCCGGAGCGCCCGGACGTCCTCTTCCTCCGGGGGTACCCGGATGATTTTGACCGCCGCCCGGAGCTCCGGGAACCGGCTGTTCCGGACCTCGTACACCGTGCTGAAGGCGCCCTGGCCGATTTCGCGCACCGTTTCCCAGTCAGGCCAGGCAGCGGCGATCCGCTCAGCGTCCGTCATGGTTCTTCCTCCTTGCCGCCGGCCGTCGTCCACGCGTTCTCCATGACGTCAAAATACGTGACAAACGGATCGTACGTCAGCATGCACAGCATCAGAAAAGCGTCAAACGGATCCACCGGGTAGATTTCCCCGAAGCCGCAGTCGGTCAGCAGCTGATTGCTCGAATCAATGAAGCGGCGCAGGACCGCCTTGCCGTCCTCTTCCCCGTTCAGCCGGCTGCTTTCCAGGAGAAAATGCAGCGTCAAAAGATCATAGCGGTCGGGCAGCTGTTCGCCGCTCAGGATACGGTGGGTTTTCTGACGGTTGAGCTTCCTGCGGGTGATGGACAGCAGGTTTTCCCGCGTCTCCCCGCCGGGGGGCACGCTGGCGGAAAGGAGCTTTTCGACGGACCGGGGAGAGCCGTTCCTTCCGGCCGAGACGGAAGAAAGGACCCCCTGCTCTTCCCGGTACAGGGCGGCAAAGGCATCCGCGGCCCGGCGTTTTTGCGGGGTCAGGCCGTCCGGGGAGGCGCCCTGCAGCAGACGGTCGAGCAAATCGGCGTCCTCCCGGGCGACCAGGCGGGACTGCTCCCGGTTCGCCGGCTGGCCGCGCTCGACCAGCTCCCGGTCTACCGTGCCGTCCATTTTCCGGTACAGGTCTGCCAGCTGGCGGTACTTGTCAAAGCGGTAGCCGCGCCGGTAGCAGTACAGGCACAGGGCCTCCTTCGGGTCGTCCGGGTCCAGCCGGGTGTCGTGCAGGGCCCTGGTCAGGAAGGCGTTCACATCCTCCTCCGACATGAACAGGCCGAAGCCCATCAGCAGCACCGTATCCCTGGACACATCCTTCCGCGTCAGCCAGTTCCTCGCCGCCTGGGACAGGCGGGTGCTCGTGCCGGGCGTGAAGGAGCACGGCGTCCCCGTATCCTGAAAGGCGCGGACGATGATGTCCTGATACTCGTCCGCCGTCACCTGGGCGTAGGAACCCGTCATTTCCGTTTTTTCATACAGATACCGTTTCAGGTATCTGCGGAACGGCACCTCCCGGAGGTTCCGGGAAAGGGCGTCAAAGATCACCTCTGTATCCCGCTCCAGAAAAGCTTCCGTGTTCATGGCCTCTTCCAGATGCCTCCAGGCCCGCAGCGTATAGGAATAGCTGCGCTCCGCCGGTTCCGTCTCCCGCATCCCGATTTCCCCGCTTTCCGTCCGCCGTTTCAGGGGCGGACACCATGGAAAAAAACACTTTCGGATATCATAGCACAGGCGGAATTTTGTTTTGTCCGATTGGTTTTCACCCTGTGGAAAGAGGGATATCCGCCGTTTCTTCCCGTCCGGCGCCCTGCCCTGGTCCGCCGGTCCCGGCCGGGCGGATCATCCTGCTTTTCAACCTGCGGTTTTCCCGGAAAAAACCGCGGCGGCCGTGTCTGACAGACGGTCCGCCGCGGCGTATGGTCCGAGACCTTCCTTTATTTGATTTTCAGGATGTACACGTCGTCGCAGTACTCATACAGCAGGGACCCGTTGGAAACGTGCTTGATGCTGAAGTCCTGCGTGAACCCCAGTTTGATCTCGCAGGTCTTGTACTGGTTCAGGATGCTCTTTGGCACTTCGGCGTAGATGTAGAAGTTCACCTTGTCCTTCGATATGACCGTCGTGGTGAACCCGCGGCCGTCCCCATACAGGGACGTCAGGGTGCAGCGGTACGTTTCATTCCCGTCAAAGGTCAGCTCCGCGCAGATGTTGTTGATGTTGACCTCCCTGTTGGTGAGGTTGGTAAAGGTGCCCTGCACGTAGAACAGCTGGCTGGCGGAGGAATTGGGTTCATAATAGCGCCAGTTCCTGGGCTTCCGCCCGGAAACGTAGGAAAGCAGCTGGCTGGTCTTGCCGTACTTGGCCAGCGACATCTGCAGGTAGGGGGTTTTGATCGTATCCCCGATCCCGACGGTGGGGATTTTAACCTCCTGCGGCGCCCCGGAGGAGGAACCGAAGGTGATCGCGGGGCCGGCCGCGGCGGGCTTCGCGGTCAGCTTCTCGTTCCCCGGCGTGACGTTCACGGTCAGCTGGGCGCTGTCAAAGGAAACCGTGGCGATCTTCTTATTGCCGTTGCTGATCACATAGCTGCCGCCGGAGGTTTCGATCTTGTAGCCGTCCGCTCTGAGGCCCTCTATGTATTTCGCAAAGACCTGTTCCCCCTGGTCGCTGTCGTACATCAGGCGGTAGCGGTACTCGATTTTCGTGACCTTACCGTTGGATTTGGAAGAGCTGCGGCCGCTCTGCTTCACATCCGCGTAGCTGGTGGGAACGGGCAGGCTGGGGCTCTCCTCAAAATAGGTCTTCTCCTTGGGCGGCTCCTGTTTCGCCCGGGCCGACAGGGCTTCGTCCGCGGTCAGGGCGAAGCAGAAATCCGCCTCCTCCGGATTGCCCGGATTGGTTTTGAACTGATCGTTGAAGCCGAAGAGCACCTTCGCTTCCCGGAAGGACAGCGCAATCTCGTCCGGCACCTGGGCGTACAGATACAGCTTGCCGCTTGCGGCGGCGGGCAGCTTCATGTCCAGGGAGCCGTTGTTCTCGAACATGGCAAGCCCCTCATAGGCATACTGCCCGTCCACCACGACCTGCACGGAAATCGCGTACCGGTTCACCGAGGCGCCGCCCTGGTTGGAAATGATGCCTGTGGCCGTCAGGTACTTGCTGCCGGGGGTATCCCTTTCCAGCAGGCCCACGCCGCTGGGGCTGCGGAGTTCCCGGCAGGCCTGAAAGCCGGACAGCTTCATCGAGGCGAAGCCGACCCGGACTTCTTCGTCCCATGCCAGGGGATACGCGCGGCTGTTGGCCGCCTGGTCCGCCTGTTTCCGGGCCCAGAGTTCCTCGGAGTAGAAGGCCGTTCCCTCCGGGGAGATCAGCAGATAATCCCCGTCCAGCTCGTTGATCACCAGGGTAAAGCTCCTGGTACCGTAGAGCTGGTAGCTGAAGGTGACCGACGTGCCGAGCAGAGACCAGGCACCGTCGATCGGCATGCCGTTATCGAACACGCCGGTCCCGTCCGCGTTCAGCGTCAGGGAATTGCCGCCGTCGCTGATCCAGCGCCGGCCGGTCAGGATATCGGCCCAGGCCGGTTCCTCCGCGGACGCCGGCAGCAGCGGGAGCAGCAGGATAAAGGACAATAAGACCGATAAGCAGCGTTTCATCATGACGTATTTCTCCTGTTTATAGGATATTCCATAGATTGGATTTCAGTATACCACAGGGGCGGTTCCCGTGACAAGAACAACTTGCCCTCCGTCCGGTTTCCGGGCAGCAAAAAGCACCCTGCCGTCCGGACAGGGTGCTGGGGCTGGTATGGACGCCGCGCCCGCGGCCTCCTGAATCGGGCCGCGGGACGCGCCGGCTGAATTGATTACATCTTGTGCCGGGTGATCGTGATGTCGCCGCTGACGGAATCCGCCTGGATGGACAGGGGCGCGGAATCGCTGATCAGGAGGTTGTTGACGTGGGTGTTGCCGCTGATGGTGCGCAGACGGGTCTTCGCGGAAGCCACCGCGGGGGACAGGTTCAAGCTCACGTCCCCGCTGGTGCTGATCGCGCTGATCTGGGCGGCCCGTTCATCCACGGAAAGGTCCACGTCCCCGCTGACCGATTTGAAGCGGCCCTCCACATAACTGCCGGCGATGCTCAGATCGCCGCTGACGGAGGTAGCGGTCAGCCGCTCGGCACAGCCGGACCACTGCACGTCGCCGCTCATGGACTGCATGGTCAGGTCATCGGCGTCCAGGTCCACCCGGATGTCGCCGCTGGCGCTCTTGCACTGCGCGACCCGCATCGTTTCCCCGGCGGGGGCAAAGGCTTCCAGATCGCCGCTGGTGGTATCCAGCAGCAGCTGGTCCGCCGGCGCGCCGTGCCAGCGGAGATCGCCGCTCAGGCTCTGAATATCCACCGCCAGGCGGCAGGAGGCGGGGATCCGCACGCGGACCCGGTTTTCCCCGCTGACGACGGTGGCGCCGAAGCGCTGCACGATCTGGGACAGCTGGCGGATCGCCTCGTTGATGCTGCTGGCCACCGTGTCCCAGGGGCTGCTGGAGGGACGGCTCTGCCCGGCCGCCGCGCCGCCGCCGGGCACCCTGCGCTGGCTGATGCGGAGCGTGCCGTTTTCCAGCTCGGCCGTCAGCTGCGTGTCCCCGCTCTGGATCAGTTCCACGGTGATGACCGGTTCGTCCGCCAGTTCCACTTCCATGCTGCCGTCCGTCAGCCGGGCGACCAGGCGGGTGACGGAAGCCGGGTCAAAGGTCATCGGGCCGTCCTGGGTCTTTTTCGTAAAATCGGCGTCGGAAAGGTTTTCTTCCTTCTTCGGGTAGGCGGCGACGATCTCTTCCATGCCCTTCAGGCTCTCGGAAACGGCCGCCAGGATCTCCTCCTCCGGCAGGCCTTTTTCCGTCAGGTCCGCGCAGCGTTCCTGGCAGTTGTTCATCACTTCTTCCATCAGGGCCCTGGTCTCATCGTTCATGACCGTGTTTTCAAACAGCTTTTCCACCATGGAGCGTACCGTTTCGTTCATCGTCGTTTCCTCCTCATTTGTTTTCCGCCGGAACCGGTTCCAGGTCCAGCAGCTGATCGATCAGCCTTTTCGTTTCATCCCAGCCGGCCAGGTCCTCCCGGAGCCGGGCCTCCCCCAGCGGGGTCAGCCGGTAATAGCGGCGGCGCGCGCCGGTATCCTCGTCCCCCCACCAGGAGCGGATCATGCCGTCCGCCTCCAGCCGGCGGAAGGCGGTGTACAGCGTGGCTTCCTTCAGTTCGAACGCGCTGCCGCATTTCTCGCTGATGCTCTTGTTGATCTGGTAGCCGTAGCTGGCCCCGTTCCGCAGATGGCTCAGGATGATGGTTTCCGTATGGCCGCGCAGTAAATCCGCTGTCAGCGCCATGACATCCCCTCCTTTCTGACAGGATATATTATACGCATAGATACATCACCTGTCAAGGTATCTATGATATAAAAGTATGTCAGAAAACGAACACAGGACGCCGGGCCGGGCGGCGTCCGGCACAGAGACCGGCCTCCGGGGCCCCACAGGCGGAGGATACGGGAATGGTTCGAAAACACCATATTCCTGTGTATTCCCATAAAACGACCAATATTTCAATATATTTTATATTTTATTCCCAGATATTTAATAGTTATTATACATTATTCTCCTTTTATTCCCATTTTTATCGCATCCTGTCCCACCGGCTTTTCCAGGCACACGAGCTGGACGCCGGGGATGCCGTTGAATGCGCAGGGAACGATGCCGCGCTCCGCGTAGCCCAGCTTGCGGTAGAGGCGCCGGGCGGCGGTGTTGCGGGCGTTGGTATCCATACGCAGCACTTTGCACCCCAGCTGCCCGGCCAGCGCCTCGTAAAAGCGGACAAAGGCGGTACCGTACCCTCTGCGCCCCCGCACCGGATCCACCGTCAGGGTGTGCAGCACCAGCACCTCCCGGTCCTGCGCGGCGTACTGCCAGGCGGCAAAGCGGTATTCGGGCATCTGCAGCCGGTTGATCACCGCCGAGGCGACGATCTCCCCGCCTTCCTCCATCACATACAGATCCCCCCGGACAAGGGCGTCCTCCGCCGTTTTCCGGACGGGATAGACGGAACGGATCCAGCCGGTGGAGGTCCGGCTCGCCTCTTCCTCATCGTGCACCCGGCCGTAGATCCCGGCTACCGGTTCAATATCCCCCGCATCCGCTTTTCTGATCATCCGCTGCGCTCCTTTCCATAAAGTCGGTTTCATTTCTGCTCCAACCGGTTCTTTCGACATTTGCCGGCCGAATCCCTTCTCTTGACAAAGACGGCCCGCTCGGGTAAGATGGAAAGTGGGAAATAACGGACAGAAGAGGGGGAACCGGGATGTTCGAAACGCTGCCCGCCGCCGTTCAGACGGCGCTCCGGGTGCTGAAACAGGCCGGCATTCAGGCGGTGCTGGTGGGCGGCTGCGTCCGGGATGAACAGATGGGCATCCCGCCGCACGATTACGATATCGCCGCCGGCGCCCCGCCCGAAAGGCTCAAGGATGTTTTCGCCGCCTGGCCCCAGCATCTGGCCGGGGAAAAGCACGGCACCGTGACGCCGGTCATCGACGGCGTGCCGGTGGAAATCACTTCCTTCCGCACCGAGTCGGGCTACCGGGACGGCCGGCATCCGGACAGCGTCTCCTTTACCGCTTCCCTGGAAGAGGATCTCCGGCGCCGGGACTTTACCGTCAACGCCATGGCCTGGAGTCCGGACGACGGGCTGACGGACCTGTTCGGCGGCCGGGAGGACCTGGAAAACAAGGTCCTGCGGTGCGTGGGCACGCCGGAGGTGCGCTTCCGGGAGGACGCGCTGCGCATCCTGCGGGGACTGCGGTTCGCCGCCCGGCTCGGCTTTTCGGTGGAGGAGGAGACCGCCGCCGCCATGCACGGCTGCGCCTTCCTGCTGGCCAATATCAGCCGGGAACGGGTGTGCGAGGAACTGACCGGGCTGATCGTCGCGCCGCACGCGCCGGAAACGCTGACGGCGTTCCCGGACGTGCTGTTCGCCGTGATCCCGGAGCTGTTCCCGATGCTGCACTGCCCGCAGAAAAGCATCTACCACATTTACGACGTCTGGGAGCACTCCCTCCACGCCCTGGCGGAGGTGACCCCCCGCACGCCCCGCCTGTGCTGGGCGACCCTGCTGCACGACTGCGCCAAGCCCATGACCCGTCACCGGGACAGGAAGGGGTTCGACCATTATCCCGGCCATCCCCAGGCCGGGGCGCAGCTGGCGGATAGCATCCTCAAATCCCTGCACATGCCCGCGGCGATGATCCGCGACATCCGGACGCTGGTGCTCTGGCACGACGAGCGGATGACCGAGGACCAGGTGCCGCTGATGCTCTGGCGGGTCGGCCCGCCGCTGTTCGACGACCTGATCGCCTTACAGAAGGCGGATATGCTGGCCCACGCCGAACTGATCAGCCGCAAAGCGCACGAGCTGGACCGGCTGCTGGTCCGGCGGGACCAGGCGATCAAAAACGGGGAATGCATCGGCTACGCCACCCTGGCCGTATCCGGGGACGACCTCAGGGCCCTGGGCCTTTCGGGCGAGGAACTGGGACGGACGCTGGAATGGGCGCTGATGCAGGTGCTGACCGGCAGCCTCCCCAACGAAAAAGACGCCATTCTCCGCGCAATTTCACAATAAAGGTTTTCTTTTTGCGGGAACTGTGCTATAATATCAGGGCGCTTTCACGCATTTTACGTATTCCGGGAGGGGTCGCATGGATGATTACAAGCTGCTGATCACGGGGGAAATCCCGCTGACCGGCGACACGACGGTATCCGGGGGGAAAAATACGGCTGTGGCCGTGATTCCCGCGGTGCTGCTGTGCGACGAACCCTGCGTGCTGGACAATCTGCCCGACATTGAGGATGTGCGGGTGCTTTCGGACATCCTGCTGAGCCTGGGCGCCACCGTCACCTTTGACAGCGTCAATAAGCGGATGACCATCGACCCCCGGGGTGTCACCAGCTGCACGGTGCCCTACAAGCTGACGCAGAAGATGCGCGCCTCCTACTACCTGCTGGGCGCGCTGCTGGCCCGCTGCGGCGAGGCCAACGTCGGCTACCCCGGCGGCTGCGCCATCGGCAACCGGCCCTTCGACCAGCACATCAAGGGCTTCCAGTCCCTGGGCGCTGAAGTGACGGAAGGCGGCGGCATGATCTGCGCCAAGGGCAGCCTGCACGGGAGCACCGTGTTTTTTGACCGGGCCACCGTCGGCGGCACGATCAACGTGATGCTGGCCGCGGCCAAGGCCAAGGGCCTGACGGTGCTGTGCAACGCCGCACGGGAGCCGCACATCGTCGACCTGGCCAACTTCCTCAACTCCATGGGCGGCTCGGTCAAGGGCGCCGGCACGGACACCATCCGCATCAAGGGCATGCCGCACCTGCACCAGAGCCATTACGCCGTCATCCCGGACCAGATCGAGACGGGAACGCTGATGATCGCCGCCGCCGCCACCAAGGGGGACGTCACCATCCACGGCTGCATCCCCACCCACATGGAGGCCCTGACCGCGAAGCTCCTGGAAATGGGCGTCAGCGTGACCGATATGGACGACGCCATCCGCGTCCGCCCCATCGGCCCCCACCGGGCGGTCAATATCAAAACGCAGGAATACCCCGGTTTTCCCACCGACCTGCAGCAGCCCATGAGCGCCCTGCTGTGCAAGGCGCAGGGCAACAGCATGGTCACGGAAACCATTTTCGAATCCCGCTTCAAGCACCTGAACGAAATGCTCCGCATGGGCGCGCACGTCCGCATCGCCGAACAGACCGCCTGGATCGAGGGCGTGCAGGAGCTGCACGGCGCGCCGGTGACGGTGACGGACCTGCGGGCCGGCGCCGCGCTGGTCATCGCCGGGCTGATGGCGGCCGGCACCACGGAGATTTACGAGCCGGGCCTGATCGAGCGGGGCTATGAGCACATCGAACGCAAGCTGCGCCACCTGGGTGCCAACATCCGGCGGGAGCCGGTGTAATCGGGAAAGGAGGCGCTCGCTCTGAACGCTTTTGAAACGCTGGGGCTGAACAGCACGGCGGACCTGGAGGCGGTGAAAGCCGCCTATCACGCCCTGGTCAAACAATGGCATCCGGACCGTTTCCGGGACGAGGCCGCCAAGCAGAAGGCCCAGCAGAAGATGATCGAGCTGAACCTGGCCTACGAGGAAGCGGTCAAGGCCGTCCAGGGGCGGCCGGCCGCGCTGCACGATATCCCCCTGCCGGAGGCCAAGACCTTTGCCCGGCACCTGTACGAGAGCGGCCACCCGGAATCCGCCCTGCGGCAGCTTGCCCGCACCACGGAAAAGGACGCCGAATATTTCCACCTGGAGGGACAGATCCTGACGGCGCTGCGCCAGTACGGGAGCGCCCACCAGGCCTTCCGCGCCGCCGTGCAGCTGGACCCCACCAACCGGGAATACCACCGGGCCGTTTTCAACGCCGCCCAGAACTATAAAAAACACCAGCGTCTCCCCTACCGGATCGCCGACTGGGCCAACAGCCTGTTCCGGTCCCGGATCAGAGAGAAAATGTGACCGGCAAGCGTCCGTTCCTGAACGCGAACGGAATAAACAGAATAAGCAAATGGGCTGCCGCGTAAAAAACGCGGCAGCCCATGATCTGTTTTGGCGGAGATTCGGCGAAAAAGAATGAAGGAAAGATGGGAGAAACCTCACCCCGGGGTCGCCAGGCCCCGGGGGCGGACCGCGCAGCAGGCCGGATGAAAGCCTTCCCCGCTAGGGGTTGTGAGGGCCCGGAAAACTGTCCGGTGGACAGTTTTCACCGAACAACGGGCCGGCAGGCCCCGGGGGCGGACCGCGCAGCGGGCCGGATGAGGTCAGCCCCGGTAATTCTTACAGCTCGCTGATCACCATCTCCGGATCGGCGCACTTGTCCAGCACGTCCTTGAAGCCGACCACGCAGACGGTGCCGTTTTCCGTGGCCTGCTGCAGGGCGGGCAGCCATTTGAGGAGGTCCTCCTTCTTCATCCCGATGATGGTCTCCCGTTCCTTGCGGCGCTTTTCCAGCGTGATGCCGGAGAAATAGCGGATGTCCTCCAGCGCGCCTTTCTGCCGCGGGGTGGTCAGGGGGCTCATCTGCCCGATGGTGGAAATGATGAAGCGGGTCAGGTCCTCGTCGCCCGCCACGAAGCCCCGGATAAATGCCTGCGTATCCCGGTAGGCCTGCAGGGAATGCGCGGCGTCCGGATCCCGGTAGGAAGCCATCGTGACCCGGCCGCCCGGCGCGATGCTGGCGGACACGCCGTAGGCGCCGCCCTGCACGCGCACCGCGTTCCACAGATAGGAGAACGTCAGGATATTGGACAGCACGGAGGCCGTCCCGTCATAGGCAAGGCCGCTCCGGGACAGCTCGCCGCCCACGGCCGCAAAGGAGATCTGCGCCGGGATCAGGATGCCTTCCTTCCGGGGACCTTCATAGCGGTAGGGCGCCTTTTCGGGGGCGGGCACGCCCAGCGGCAGGCCGGCCAGGAAATGGTCCGGCCGGGTATGGCCGCCGCTGCTCAGGCTTATGGTCAGCCGGCTCTGGCAGACCGCCTGCCCGACAGCCTCCTGCCACCAGGCGGCCAGCGCGAACACATCTTCCCCGCCCTTGGCCAGGCTGTGTACAAAGCGCACGGCGGTCAGGCCGTTCATCGCTTCGGACACGGCGGCGGCGGCGCTGTAGGGCGCCTGGGTGCGCAGGGCGCCGAAGCGGTTGCCGGCCATCACCACGGACTGGCGCAGGTCGTCGTCTGTCTGCAGCAGGATCTCCCGGATCAGGGATTCCTGGGTGAAATCCGTCTCCAGCAGGATCTCCCGGATCAGCGCGGCCGCCTGCTCCTCGTATTCGGGCAGGTACGAGCAGCTGACCGTCAGGAAGGGCGCGGCCTCCTCCCGCTGGCCGATTTTGGCGGACACATCCATGCCGAAGTCCAGGGCGCCGGTATACAGGCGGATCATGCGCTGCAGCTCCGTCACGGAATGCTTCCTGGTCGGCAGCTCGGCGAACATTTCCGTCACCGGGGACAGCCGGGTCAGCTCCTCCAGCGTCCGGTCCGTCAGGGCAAAATACATTTTCGCGTGCACGATATCGCCGCAGGGGACGCGGTGGTACAGCACCGTCACCGGGCCGCGGTCCTCCACCATGTTGTCGATGAATTCGGGCTCGGCGCTGACCGCGCTGATGGGCAGGCTGGGCAGGGTGCTCAGCTGCTCCTGGGTATCCGGCGTCTGCTGCCAGCGGGCCAGACGCCCGTTGGCGGCGATCAGTTCGTCCTTCTGCGCCTCGTCCATCCCGGCCATCACCTGATTCAGCCGGGCCTCTTCCGCCTGACGGGTCTTTTCGCCCAGGGCCGGGTCGGGCGTCAGCACCAGCTGCTGCAGGTCGCTTTCGTCCAGGAGGAGCTTTTCAAGCAGCGCTTCGTACCAGCGGGAATCCAGCTTTTCGCGCAGGGTGCGGATGACGTCGTCGCTGGTCAGGTACAGCAGGGGATCTCCCCCGTACAGCCAGCTGTTCAGCGCCTGGATCGCCCGCACCAGGCCCTGGGGCTCCATCGGCTCCTTCAGCCGGAAGGCCAGCCGGTTGATGGCCGCCTGCAGTTCCTCCCGGTCGATCCCCTCCCGGACGATCCCGGAAACCGTTTTCCGGACGACGGCGCGGATCTTTTCGACCCGGTCTTCCTCGGTGTTGCGGACCCACAGCTCAAAGCATTCCTGCGCGATCCCGTCGCTCAGGCCCATGGTGACGTCCTGGCACAGCCCTTCGTCCAGCAAGGCGCGCTTGATCGGGGTATCGTTGCCGGAACAGAGCACGTCCGCCAGCAGACCCACCGCGTACTGTTCCGCCTTTTCCTCAAAGCCGGAAAACAGCTTGCACAGCATCAGATGGGTCTTTTCTCTGGGATCCTCCCCCTGGGCGATCTCGTAGGAGCGGACGGCGCGGCCGGCGGGCCGAGCCGCCTGCGGCGCGATGGGGAACGCGTAGCCCTGCCTGGTAAAGCGGGACAGATAGCTGTCGATCAGCGTGAAGGTCTTTTCCAGCGGGATCCTGCCGTCCAGCCAGATAAACGCGTTTTCCGGATGGTAGTAGCGCTTGTAGAAGGCGATGAACTGCTCGTAGCTCAGCTCGGGGATGTGGGCCGGATCGCCGCCGGAATTGTAGCCGTAGCAGCTGTCCGGGAACAGCAGCCGCATCATTTCCTGTTCCATGACCTCGTCCACCGAGCTCATGGCGCCCTTCATCTCGTTGAAGACGACGCCCTTGTACAGGGGCTTCGTCTCCCGGTCCGGCCATTCGATGTGCCAGCCCTCCTGCTGGAAAATGCAGGGATTGCGCAGGATGGCCGGGGCGAACACGGCGTCCAGATACACGCCCGCCAGGTTCAGAAAGTCCGTCTCGTTCAGGCTGGAGACCGGGTACATCGTCTTGTCGGAAAAGGTCATCGCGTTGAGGAACGTGTTCATGCTGCCCTTGATCAGCTCGACAAAGGGCTCCCGGACGGGGTATTTTTCACTGCCGCACAGCACCGAGTGCTCCAGAATGTGGAAAACGCCGGTATCGTTTTCAGGCAGGGTCTTGAAGGCGATGGAAAACAGCTTGTTCTCTTCCAGGCTGTCAAAATAGCAGAGTTTCGTTCCCGCCTGCTCGTGCGTCATTTCCACCAGTTCGGCGTCCAGTTCGTCCACGCGGCGGACCCTGTCCACCACAAAACCATGAAAGCGTTGTCCTGCCTGCCAGTTCATTATCATTTCTCCTTTATTGCCGCCGGAAGCGGACGCTCCGGCGAATGATCCTGTCCGCGTGCCGCGGTGTTCCGGTCCTGTTATGCCGCCCCGCGGCCATGTACCGATACTATACACGAATCGCTCCCGGATGTCAATCACAGCGGGGATTCCGCCGGAACGCAAAGGGGGCTGCCGCACAAGCAGCAGCCCCGTAGGCTTTTCGCGGATCCCGACAGGGATCGGCCGGTTATTTCTTGTTCCTGCTGCGGCGCCTGCGGTCGGGCAGGTTGTTCTGCCCGGCTTCCCGGACGGTGTCCTCCGCCTTTTCGGCCGCTTCTTCGGCGGCGTCACGGACGGCGTCGGCCGTCTTGCGCCAGCCCGTCACTTCTTCCCGGGCGTCGGCCAGGGTGTCTTCCGCCTCATCCGCCAGGTCGTCCACCATCTTTTCCACGCGCTGGGCGCGGCGGGGCTTGTATTCGGGCTTTTCGGGCGCTTCGGAATAAACGGGGAACTCGTCCGTCTGGGTGTCCCTGGTCATCCTGAACCCGCCGGACTGGCCCATCGGAGAGGAGGAGGGTTCTTCCTCCTGCGGCTCCTCCGCCGGTTCGTCGCCGGGCAGCTCGCCGCCCGCTTCATCCGCGGGGGCATCCTGCGCCGGTTCCTCCCGGTCCGGGGCATCCGCCGGCTCTTCCGGCGGCGCGCTGTCCTCCGCGGGCTGCGCGTAGTCCCGCTTTTCCGCCAGCTCCAGGTGATCGTACGCGGTGTCCGAATCATGGCGCTTCTTGAAGCGGACGACGGTGCTCACCAGGAACAGCAGCAGCGCCAGGGCGGACAGGACGCCCAGCACATTGGAAACGGGGTACAGCACGGTGCGCATGATGCGCAGCGGCTGGGAAACGTCCTCATAGCTGGCCGGCGGCAGGGTGATCAGGGGCGCGATGGTCGGGGTCGGCACCGGGGTGGGCGCCGGCGTCTGCCGGGCGCGCATCAGCGTCAGGGTGTTGGATTCAAAGACCGCGTTGTTGCCAACGGTGTCCTTCGTGCTGGCGGTAAAGCGGAACTGGCCCGGCTGGGAGACGGTAAAGTCCCGCTTGACCGTCACGCTCTGGCCGGCCTTCAGCAGGTCGATGGTGTACACTTTGACGCCGGCGTGGGTGATCTCGACCTTCTTGCAGTCCACATTGCTGGTATTGGTGACGATCAGGGTCATCGCCACGTCCTCCGGCGGGTTGATCAGGCTCTCCTTGTCGGCGGTCAGCAGCAGCGTCAGCTTGAGTTCCTTTTCCGGGTCGAACGCGCTGACCTGCACCTGGTTCGTCTCGTACATGTTGGTCTTGCCGGTATTATCGTTGAGGTTCAGGGTCAGCTTATAGTTCGCCGGACCGTTCACCTGTACTTCCTTGCTCTGCGTCACGGTCGCCCCGGCCGGCACCTCCAGGCCCTCAAAGACGGTGCCCAGGGTCTTGTCCGTCGCGGTCACGTCGGAATAGGACACGTTGCCGTCGTTCTGAATGGTCAGCGTCAGCACGACGCTTTCCCCGATGTCCACCCCGCTGCGGTCGGTGCTCAGGTTCGCTTTCAGGCTGTACACAGCCAGCGGGATCACCCGGTCTTCCACCACCGTGCTTTCCTCCGGGCTGCCGTTGGACACGCGGAATTTGATGGTCGCGCCGCTGGTCAGGTCCTGATTGCCCATTTTCACCGAGAATTCCAGGCTCTTGGTATCCCCGGCCGCCAGCGACCGGATGGACTTCGGCTTTTTGACCAGCTTCTCCTGGACCGTCACGGTCTGGATGGTCGAATCGCCGATGTTCGTCAGTTCGTACACGACCTTGACCGTCTGGCCGCCGCGGACCACCTCCGGAGAAACGGTGCGCACCACGCGCAGGTTCCCCTTTTCGCCGCTGTAGCTCACCGCCGCCGTCACGGGCTGCGCGAGCTCCTGGCCGTCCGGGCTCTGCCAGCGAAGGGTATAGGAAACCTCACCGGCGTCCAGCATGGCCTGCGAGATGGCCACCTGCGCGCTGATGGACATGGAAGCGCCCTTTTTCAGCGCCGCCTCCCCGCCTTTGCCGAATACGGAAACCAGTTTGCCGTACGGGTCATACAGACTGACCGGGCTGGTCATATCCTCGCCGGAGATGTTGGTCACCTGCAGCTGCGCCGTTACGGTTTCCGGCCCGGAAATGGCGTCCGGGCTCAGCGTCAGCACGGCGCTGACCGGGAAATCCGCCGCGAGCGCGGGCAGGGACGCCAGCGCCAGCAGCACGGCCAGTACCAGCAGCAGCCCCCATGTTCTTTTGGTCAGGGCAAGTTTCATAAAGCCCTTCCTCCCTTCCTGGTAAACAAACGCGTTCCCGTTCCGGATCAGCATCGCCGGGAACCGCGGCAATCGCTATGTATCCTTATCTATTTTATGAAAATTTCATTTCAATGTCAAGTGAATTATGACGTTTTCGGAAATAATTTGTCATAATTTTGTAAAAATTACGGAAAATATTTTTCTTTGGCGCGTACGAAAAGAGCCGCCGCGATGGTTTTGCGCGGCAGCTCTGCGGGAATGATCCGGCCGGCAGCGGCCGGCTTTGGAGAAAACAACCAACTTTACTGCTCCGCCAGGGTGAAGGGCAGCTGTTTTTCGCGGCAGTAGTCCGCGCCGTAGGTGCCTTCCGTCACCGTCAGCGTCAGCTGGGGGCAGTTGTCAAAAGCGGACGGGCCGATCTCGGTCAGCCCCTGCGGGAGATTGACGGCTGCCAGCCTTTCACAGCTGTAGAACGCGCCGTCCCCCAGGGTGGTGACCGAAGCGGGGAGCGTGATCCCGCTCAGGCCGGCGCAGGCGAACGCGCCGTAGTCGATCACCTGCAGGCTTTCCGGCAGGATGACCCCGTCCAGCGCCCCGCAGCCGTAGAAGGCGGCGGTGCCGATCTTCGTCAGCCCCGCGGGCAGGACGGCCTCTTCCAGCGCCGCGCAGTTGTACATCACGTATTCGGGCAGTTCCTGCACCCCTACCGGGAAGGCAATGCGCCGCAGGGCCGCGCAGCCGTACATCGCGTAGGGACCCACGGAGCGGACCCCGTCCGGCAGGGTCAGCTCCGCCAGCGCGGCGCAGCCATTGAAGGCCGCGTAACCGACGGACCGCAGGCTCTGGGGCAGGGTGACGCGCTCCAGACTGACGCAGTCGTTGAAGGCGTAATCCGGCAGGCTGATGAGGTTCGCGGGCAGCTTCACCTCTTTGAGCGCCGTGCACTTGCTGAAGACGCCTTTTTCCAGGTGGCTGACGCTGTCGGGCAGTTCAATGTATTCGATGATCTTGTTGTTGCTGAAGGCAAAGCGGCCGATGGAGGTCACCAGGTATTCCCCGGCCCGTTCGGGAATGGCCACCCGGGTCGCCTGGGTCCTGACCTCGATGATCTGGGCGTTGCCGTCCGCCATGATCATGTAGGTCATGTTGATCGAATCGTCCTGATGGACTTCCGCTTCGGGCTGTTCCCCTTCCACCGGGGAAGGCCAGACCGGCTCCAGGGGCTGATCCGCTTCCGCATCCGCGGCCTGCGGTTCTCCGGCGGGCAGCGGTTCTTCCGCGGGCACATCTTCGGCGGGGGCTTCCGGTTCGGGCGCGGGCTCCGCCGCCTCTTCCGCGGGGGCCGGTTCGTCCGGCGTTTCCGCGGGGGCTTCCGGTTCGGACGCCGGTTCCGCCGCCTCATCCGCCGGGAGCGGTTCTTCCGCTTCCGCGGGCACCGGTTCTTCCGCGGGCGCTTCTTCGGCGGGGGCTTCCGGTTCGGGCACGGGTTCCGCCGCCTCTTCCGCGGGGACCGGTTCATCCGGCGCTTCGGCAGGGGCTTCCGGTTCGGACGCCGGTTCCGCCGCTTCCGCCGGGACCGGTTCTTCCGCTTCCGGCACCGTTTCCGGTTCCGCCGCGGGTTCGGGTTCCGCTGCGGGACGGATCAGGGAAGGATCGGACCGGATATACCGCTCGGCCGCGCTGCCCTGCGGGGCGGAAAACGCGGCGGCCGGGCAGCCCGCCAGGGCATACGGCCCGAATTCCGTCAGGGAGCCGGGCAGCGTCACCTGCTCCAGCGCGGCGCAGCCGGAAAGGGCCTGTTCCGAAAGCCTGGTCACGCCCTCAGGGATCCGCAGGGATCGGAGGCTCTCGCACTGGTAGAACGCGTAGGGTTCGATGGTGTGGACGCTGTCGGGCAGGGTGATGCTTTCCAGCGTCCTGCAGGCGTAAAACGCCCGGTCGCCGATCACGTTGATCCCGTCCGGGACGGTGAATTCCGCGCCGGCGGCGGCGGGCAGCACCGCGATCAGGCGCTGCGGAATCACGGAGTACAGGGCTTTCCCGTCAAAGCGGAAATGGCCGGATTCGGGCACCCGGATGTCCTCCAGGGCCTGGCAGTCCGCGAAGGGGTTGCCGGAAATCTCCTGCAGGCTTTCGGGCAGAACGATCGTTTTCAGCTGTCCGCAGCCGCGGAAGGCGGAAGCGGAAAGGGACAGCAGGGACGCCGGCAGCTGCACGTCCGACAGCCGGCTGCACTGGTAGAAGGTGTATTCGCCGATCACCGTCAGCCCTTCGGGCAGGGCAATCCCCGTGAGCCTTCGGCAGGAAGCAAAGGCGTAGGAGCCCAGCACCTTGAGCCCCGCCGGCAGATCCACACGGGAAAGGCGGTAGCAGTTGCTGAACAGGGATTTGCTGATGCCGGTGAGCCCGGCGGGCAGCGAAACGTTTTCCAAAAGGATACAGTACTGGAAGGCGCCTTCCCCGATTTCCGTTACGCTGTCCGGGATCGTGACGCCGGTCAGCAGGGTCTGGCCGTAAAAAGCGTCGTCCCCGATCGCCGTGACCGGAACGCCGCCCAGGCTGTCCGGAATCACAAGGACCGTATCCATCCCGGAATACCCGGTGATTTTGGCTGTGCCGTCCGGCAGGAGAACGTATTGATAATCCTCCGGCGCCTGTTGATTCGCCGGTTCTTCGGCCAGCGCGGCGGCAGCCAGCAGCACGGCCAGAATGAGCAGCACGCTCAGGCATTTCCTCATCATATGATCCCTCCTGATTGCATCCGGCGGACCGGATGGAAAGCTGAATCCAGTGTTTATTATATGCAAATTCCGCTCCGAACGCAACGATAATATAAGAAAAAACCGTAAATTGATTCCCGGGGGACGGCGAAAAAACAAAGGAGCGCCGCAGCGATTTCTGCAGCAGCTCCTTATATAGGGGCAGGGGGCCCTCTTCCGTTACGCCTTGTTGCCCTTGTTGGCGGTCAGCACCTTTTCCGATCCCCCGTCGAACAGGTAGACGTTCTTATAGGGGATGGTGAAGGTCAATTCCTGATCCATCTGCGGGATCTGATGGGGCGTGACCTTGAGGATGGCGCGCTCTTCCCCGATGTTCATGTAGACGTTGGCGTTGTCGCCCAGCATTTCGGTGAGCTCCACGACGCCGGTGATCCGGTAGGCCTCCTTGTCCAGCGCGTTCAGCTGGATGCCCTCCGGACGGAAGCCGAAAACGATCTCCCGGCCTTCCAGTTCCGGGCATGCCCTGCCCATCGCCAGCGCGAGGTCCAGCTTCTGCCCGTTCAGCTCGATGGCCCCACCCCGCACGGTGCGGCGGATGAAGTTCATGGGCGGCTCGCCGATGAACCCGGCCACAAAGACGTTGCGGGGGTTGAAATAGACGTCGTACGGGGTGCCGATTTGCTGGACGTACCCGTCCTTCATGATGACGATCCGGTCCGCCATGGTCATGGCTTCCGTCTGGTCATGGGTCACGTAGATGGTCGTCGCCCCGGTCTGCCGGTGGATCTGGCTGATCTCGGCGCGCATCGTCACGCGCTGTTTGGCGTCCAGGTTGGAAAGCGGCTCGTCCATCAGGAAGACGCCCACCTTGCGGATGATCGCCCGGCCGATGGCGACGCGCTGGCGCTGGCCGCCGGACAGGGCGCGGGGCAGCCGGTCCAGATAGTCGGTCAGGCCCAGGATCCCCGCGGTCTTTTTGACGCGGGCGTCGATCTCGTCCTCGTCCACGCCCATCAGCGTCAGGCCGAAGGCGATGTTGTCGTACACCGTCATCTGCGGGTACAGCGCGTAGCTCTGGAACACCATGGCGATCTGCCGCTTTTGAGGGCCCCATTCATTCGCCCGTTCCCCGTTGATGAGGAAATCGCCGTTGGAAATGTCTTCCAGCCCGGCAATCATCCTGAGGGTGGTCGATTTGCCGCACCCGGAGGGCCCGACAAAGACGATGAATTCGCCCTTTTCGATGTTCAGGTTGAAATTATGCACCGCATGGAATCCGTTGGGATAAATCTTGTTGATTGCCTGCAGTGATAAATAAGCCATGGAAGTTCCTCCTCGTTGTTATCCGCGTCCTTCGCGGACATTCCGCTTCGCGTCCGACACGATCTTTTTGAGACCCCGCTTCAGCGCAATCAGCAGCATATCAAACCCAAGGCAGAGCAGCCCGAACAGGATCGGCTCCACGCCCAGGGGGACCTGGTCGGCGCTCAGGCCCCGCAGGGAAATGAGCATCTGGTTCAGCACGTTGTACGCCGTGAACACCAGGAACATGATGACCCCGGCGTGCAGAAGGTTGAGCGGCAGGCTCCAGAAGCCCTTGCGGGGGTACATCATCCAGCGGTCGTTGGCGCCGCTGGTTCTGGCCATGAAGCGCAGGGCGTTGTTGGTCAGCAGGTCCGTAACGAACCCCAGGGCGATCCCCGCGATGACCAGCTGGTCCAGCACATTGGGCACCATCGCGCCCAGGCCCCAGATAAAGAAGTAGCATACCGCCGCCGGAAACCACCACTTGATCAGCAGCAGCTTGACCCAGTCCGCCAGGTGCAGCCTGCCGCGCTGTACGGTGTACTTCCGCAGCTCCTTCCGGGAAACATTCGGCGAGTTTTCCTCGTTGGCGGTCACCAGGTCTTCCACCGCGCCGGGCTTCAGGTCGTAATAATCCGCGGCCCTGAAGCCCGTCTGCTCCCCCGGGGACGGCTGCTTCCGTTTTTTGTCGCTCACGCGTCTTCCCCGGAGATATCGATCGCGCCCATGTCGGTGTTCTCTTCGATCCGGATGGACGTCCTGATCTTCTTGATCAGCGGGGCGTAGACCGGCAGCAGCGCCGTCAGGCCCAGCCCGGCCAGCACCAGCCAGAAGTGCGTCTTGAGCATCCGCACGGAATCGGTGATATACCGGGTGTCATCCGTGACGGCAATGGGGTTCTCCGCGCGGTGGACCGCATTTTCGACCAGGCCGATATAATGCCGGTCCGCGATCATCACGGCGATAAACAGCGCGAAGGTCAGCCCCAGCATCAGCCAGTTCACCGGTTTTCTGTGCGGGAAGGAACGGCCGAAGGAGACCATGCCCAGCATGGAGAACAGCATGATGATAAAGCCGCTCAGGCCCATCCCAGCGATGTTGATCTTGGCCGTGGTGTTGGAAACGACCGTCAGCTGCAGGCTGTACACCAGGAAGGCGATCACCAGCACTACCAGCGGGATCATGTGGGGCTTCCGCTTCAGGGCGACCAGAAATTTCCGGAACTTTTCTTTCATGGCTCAGCCCTCCTTCCGGATCGCGTTGGTCGTTTCCGCGTCGAAAAAGTGCTTGCGGGTGAAGCTGACGCGCATATCGTCGCCCACGCTGTAATCCAGCCAGCCCTTGAGCTTGGCGGCGATCTTGCTGTCCGGCGCGGAGCCGGCGCCGATGTGGCCGTGTACCAGGGTATTCATGCCCAGGTTTTCGTTGTTGGTGACGTGCACCGGGACGTCGTCGCCCAGCTGAATATCCTCCGGACGGACGCCCAGCACGATCTGCTTGCCGGCATATCCGGAAAGGACGCCGCGTTCCTGCTCGTTCAGCGGGCACTTAAAGCCCGTCCCTTCCAGGAAGCCGTCCCGCACGGTCGTTTTCCAGGTGTTCATGGGCGGCAGGCCGATGAAGCCCGCCACAAACAGGTTCGCCGGCTGGTCGTACAGTTCCAGCGGCGTACCCACCTGCTGCACATGGCCCATGGACATGCAGACGATCCGGTCCGCCAGGGTCAGCGCTTCCGTCTGGTCGTGGGTGACGTACATCATCGTGGCGCCCAGACGCTTGTGCAGCAGCAGGATTTCACGGCGCGTCGCGCCGCGCAGCTTGGCGTCCAGATTGGACAGCGGCTCGTCGAACAGGAACACCTTGGGGTTGCGGACGATGGAACGGCCCATGGCCACGCGCTGACGCTGGCCGCCCGACAGCTGCGCAGGTTTTTTGTTCAGCTGGCTGGTCAGGCCCAGGATCTCCGCCGCGGCCAATACCTTTTTGTGGATGACGTTCGGGTTTTCCTTGCGCAGCGTCAGGGAGAACGCCATGTTTTCATAGATCGTCATATGGCCGTACAGGGCGTAGTTCTGGAACACCATCGCCATGTCGCGGTCCTTGGCAGGCGTCTTGGTGATGTCCCGCCCGTCCAGCAGCAGCTGGCCCCGGCTGATGTCTTCCAGGCCGGCCACCATGCGCAGGGTGGTGGACTTGCCGCAGCCCGAGGGCCCGACCAGCACGATCAGCTCGCCGTCCCTGGCGTCCAGGTTAAAGTCGAACACCGCCTGTACGTTGTTATCGTAAATTTTATCGATATGCCTCAGGCACAGCTCTGCCATCTCAGGCCCCCTCCTTCGCTTCCAGGGATTTCAAATGTCCGGTCAGGGCGGCGCACTTGGTCTGGTTGATGACGGCGGCCGCCACCAGACAGACCGCGCTGATCACCAGATAGGCCACCACCCGGATGAACTGGGCGTTCCCCATGACCAGCATCTCCTCCCCGCCGATCTTCACCAGCGCGTTGTGCGCCTGGAGCGGGAGGATAAAAATCCGCACGATCTGGCCGGCGCCCAGGAAATACAGCAGCCAGGAGTAGGATGCCTGGTAGTTCTTGACCCCTTCCGAAGCCAGGAAGGCCATCAGCATGAAAAGCAGGTTGTAAACGACGGAGGCCCCGATCAGGATCTGGTAGTACCAGTTGCCCACGTCCGATTTATAGATGGATACAAAATAAAGCACGTTCAGCAGGATCGCCAGGTAGCACAGCCTGGAAGAAGCCGTGTTCTTCACATACCGCATGCGGTCCAGTTTGATGTTCGCGTCATTGAGTTCACTCATGCGGCCGCTCCCCCTCCCTGCTGAATCAGCTGCTGTTCTTCCTTCATCAGTTTGCGTTTCCAGACGACGTTGAGGATCAGCAGCACCGCGCCGATCAGCAGCAGCCCGAAAACCAGATAATGGATGTCGAACCAGAAGGTCGACTCCGTGTAAAGCGTCTTTCTCTTGGTGGCGAAATCCCTGAGCTCATCAAAATTGATCCCCAGGAACTGGGCCTTGTAGGCCTCGATCTGCAGGTGCCCCCAGATGCTCACGAGCAGGCTGCCCGCGGCGAAAAGCCCCACGGAAAAATAATTGCCGAAATAGTATTTGCGCCGGCTGTGGGTGTTGGTGAGATACAGCACCACGCACAGGAGGATCATGCCGATGGCGGCGTGCAGGAAACTGCGGTTGAAGCCCTGCATGTCCATATACACCTCAGCGCCGGCGACGGTAGCTTTGCCCCGCCGGAAAGTGCCGTAGAGCGAGTCATACAGATCTGTCATGATCCCGAGGGAATAGACAAATACCAGCGCGCAGACGATCAGCAGCGCCAGGCAAAGCAGCCTTTGCAGTTTCATTTGTTTCTTATACATGATCAAACCTCATCTCTGCCGGCAATCCGGGGATGCCGCCCGGGAGGCTCCCCTCCCGGGCAGGCGAAATCCGTGAATGAATGACTTTGCTTGAAAAACCTTACTTGATGGTGTCGTAGTAGTCCAGCAGCTCTTCCCAGGCGATTTCCTTGATGTCCAGGTACTGTTCGCCGCTCATGGCGTCCTTGACATACTCGGCCGCTTCTTCGGGGCTGCCCATGCCTTCGGCGGTGAAGCCGGAAGCGATGATGTCCACCAGGATGTTCTCCTGGCCCTTGCCGCCCTGGAACTTGCTGTTCAGCTCGTCATAGCCGCCCAGCGCCTGGTTGTCTTCCTTGGTAGTGGGCAGAACGGTGGGCACGGAGGTGTACCAGGGATTCTCGGTCACGGCCAGCATCGGGTGCTTGATGGTGCCCAGGCCGATGGCGACGGAAATCTTGCCGGCGCCTTCCTTGCCGACTTCGTGGGTGCACTGATACTCAAAGGCCTGGCTCTTCATGAAGCTCAGGGTGGAGCCCAGATAGTAGCGGGCGAAGTTGGTGTAGTTGCCCTTGCCCAGGGACCACAGCAGCTCGTTGGTCACGTCCGCGATGACCGGCATTTCCTTGCCGTTGAACAGGAAGGTCTCGCCTTCCTTGATGAACTGGGACGGGCCGTAGCTCATCAGAATGGTGCCTTCGTCGGAGTACGCGTAGTCGATCAGCGACAGGGCGGCGTTCAGCTTGGCTTCGTTGCCGCCGATGCCGGCCACGGAGATGCCCCAGCCGTCGGTCTTGACGGAGCGCCAGCTCTCGGTAAAGCGCATGTAGGTGCCTTCCTCGGTGTCATACCACTTGGCCACGGGCACCATGACCGCCATGTACTTTTCGCCTTCCTGGAGCAGGGTGGCGTTGTGCAGGGTCTGGGTCTGGTTGTAGTCATAGTGCATGAAGCCCAGGTCGTTCTCCAGGTAGTTCTGGGTCTTGACGTCCTCGCCGTTGATGAAAGCCTGGGAGAGCAGGCCTTCCTGGGCCAGCGCGTTCATCCTGGCCAGCGCTTCGTAGGTGGCGACTTCCTGACGGGCATCCTTGAGCATGCCGTCGGTATCCACATACAGGTAGTCCTGGCGGGATTCCAGGCCGCGCACGCCGAACAGGGTGCCGGCAAAGCGGAACATATCCACCCGGCGCTGGTTGTTGCCGTCTTCGCGGGAGAACAGGCCCTGGATGGTGTCGGTGCCGTTCAGGGTCTGGGGGTTGGCGACCACGCAGCGCAGCAGCGCGACGAGCTCGTCGGCGTCCCAGGCGGCGTTCTGGCCGATGAACAGATCGGCGCGGTTGGTGCCGTAGTAGCCGTTGTAAGCCTGGTCGATGTAGGTGCGGAGCATGTTGACCGCGGTCACGCCGTCGATCTCGCCCGCTTCGTTCATCTTGGCGACGATGTTGCCGGCCGCGTCATAGTCCTTGGTGACGATTTCGGTCTTGGTGCCGTCGGCGGTCGGGGTTTCGATCTCGATCTTGCCGGAAAGGGGCATGTAGGGCTGGTACACGGCGGGCTTGAGGTTCTTGCAGGCTTCCGCGGTGAATTCACCTTCGCCATTGAGCAGCTTTTCCACCATGTCCACACGCATCAGGGGCATGCGCTCGATGTCATCCACGCCGTCGAAATAGGGGCTGAAGTAGATGGCGCCGGTCTCGGTGTTGCCGGTGATGGACAGCTTGACGATGGGGTTGGCGTCCAGATAGGCCTTGAAGTTGGGCATCTGGTCCAGATAGGCGCCGATGTTGACCACCAGGCCGGCCTCGCCCGCTTCGCTCAGCTTGGCCGCGGTGCCGGACAGCATGTCCACCTGGTCCATCTGCTCTTTCCAGTAGTCGAATTCAGCGCCGGCGCCGTTGCCCTGATACTTGTTTTCAAAGACAACGTTCAGCTTTTCCTGAACCGCCACCCATGTGGGCTTCAGGTCGCCGGAATGATAGACCACGCCGGCCAGCTCGACGCCGTCGCCCGCGGTTTCCGGGTCAAAGAACAGGCCGGTCTTGGCGCTGTTGTAGCCGGTCGCCATGCGCAGGGTCACGGGGCCGTCCGCGTGGGCGAAGCTCACCAGGGACATCGCCAGCGACAGGATCAGGGCAAGTGACAGAACTTTCTTCATGTTGAATATCTCCTCCTTTTATATTGCACGGGCCCCCGGCCCGCGGAAATACAGCTGACAGCTTATTCCTTGACGCCGCCGGCGTTGGTGCCCTTGGCAAAGTATTTCTGGATGAAGGGGTAGATGATCAGGATCGGGATGATGGAGCAGACGATCAGCGCGTAGATTACGGAGTCGGACGCATAGGGCTCGCTCCAGCCGGCGATCTGTTCCGGGTCGGTATACTGTTCCAGCTGCAGACGGATGAAAACCTGCAGCGGGTGCTCGTTCTGGTTGGAAATCATCTGGCGGGCCCAGAAGTAGCCGTTCCAGCGGCTGATGGCGAAGAAGAGGGCGACGGTGGCGATGGTGGACTTGCTCATGGGGATGTACACCTTGCTGAGCACCTGGAACTCGGACGCGCCGTCCACGATGGCGGCCTCTTCGATTTCGCTGGGGACGTTTTCAAAGGCGTTGCGCAGGAGGATGATGTTCATGGCGGCCATACCCATGGCGATGACCACCAGCCACTTGTCGTCCATGATGCCCACGGAATTGAAGACCGACTTGGTGGCCAGGTAGTTCAGGTACTGGGGAATGATGCCGGCGCTGAACCACATGGTGAAGACC
>CAMJXZ010000006.1 GCA_946409855.1 uncultured Clostridia bacterium
CAAGAGCTTCCAGTACCTGCGCGACCTGAGCAAGATGAGCAACGAGGACGCCACCGAGGCCGCCGACATCTACACGGAACTGCAGAAGCTGGTGGAGGAATCCTTCTCCAACTTCGTCCGCAACGGCGTGACCGACGAAAGCTGGAACAACTTCCAGGCCCAGGCCAAGGCCATCGGCGTGGAACGCTACATCGAGCTGTACCAGAACGCCTACGACGCTTATCTGGCCAAGTAAACCAATATAACTGACGAATCCCGGCAATCCGCGGGCCGTCCGTCAGCTGCGAACAGATCCTTTCCGGAAAGCAGCGAACGGGCGGCCCGCCCTGTATTTCCGACATAAGGAGGGCATGATCATGAAGCACTGGAAAGCCGGCCTGGCGCTGGTCCTCGCCCTGTGCGTGACGCTGGGCAGCGCGCTGGCGGTAAACGAAAGCCATATCATTCCTTATACCGGCCCCTTTGACCCGGCAGCCACCGTGCCGGGCGCCATTCAGGCGGCCTTTTCCGCGGAGCCCGTCCAGGTGGACGGCGTCCGGGACGCCGCCTATGACGCGTGCGTTCCCCAGGAAATCGCCTATGCAAAGCCCCTTTCCCAGGGGGCGGCAGCGCCCGCTTCCGGCCTTCTGTACGTGGCCTGGGACGGCCCCGTGCTGTATTTGCTGGTAGAAGTGAAGGACGCCACCCTGAGCACCCTGGAGGCCGCCGGCGGCCCGATGGACGCAAACCCCGCCGTCCCGCCGCAGACAGACAGCGTAACCTTCGGCGTTGACCTGTGGAACGACAAGGTGAACTTCGGCACGGACACGGTGGGCACGTACACCGTCGGCGCCAACGGGCAGCTGTATTATTTCCACAGCGGCATGATTTCTTCCCAGAGCTCCGTGATCGCCGACCCGGAAGCGCCGGAATACACCGGACGCCTGGCCGGGTACGCGGCCAGGGTCACGGAAGACGGGTACTGCGTGGAAACCGCGCTGCACATCGAGGACCTGATGAGCCCGGAGGCTTTTGAGATGGGGCTGGAAGTGCTCATCAACGACGCACACGTTCCCACCGGCAATGAGCCCGCGCCCACGCCCGACGCCTACGGCCAGGTACCGCCTCTCACCACGCTGGACTGCCGGGTCTGGTGGAGCCACCAGAACGACGCGCTCTATGACGTCATCAACGACTCCGACCCCAAAAACCTGGACTGGGGCACTGTCACCCTGACCGGCTGGGACGGCGAAACGCCCTTCGCCTTCAGCGACTGGCGGCTGACCAACACGCTGAGATATCTGGATTCCGCCGCTTTTGCCAAGGGCGTATACACCCCTGAAACGCAGGCACGGCTGGACCGGGCAGCCGCGGCCGCCCGGGCGCTGCTGGACGAGGGCAGCCGGGACGCGGCGCAGGTCCGGGCCGCGGGCGATGAGCTGATCGCCGCCCTGGACGGGCTGCGCTGGGCGGATACCCGATATCCCGATCCTTACGACCTGCCTGAAGTCATGACGCTCCCGGATCCCTACCAGTTTTTCGGGCAGGACCGGCGGGTGGAAACCCCGGAGGACTGGCCCGAGCGCCGGGGTGAGATCCTGGACCTGGCCCAGTTCTATGAATACGGCTACAAGCCGGCGGATCCGGAAAAAATCGAAATCACGGGGATCGTCCATTATCATCCCGGCGAGAAGCGCACCATCCTCTTCTGGGGCTTCTGGCCGATGGAAGTCACCGTGGACTGCCCCACGGACGTGGTGACCATCGCCGTCACGGACGGCGGAAAGACCGCCTCCCTGGATTATACGGTCTATCTGCCCAGCGAAGAGCAGCTGGCCGCGGCCGGGCGCGCGGGACAGAAAAGCCCGGTGATCCTCTCCTTCGACGGAGATAACGCGGTCTGGCGCGCCGCCGGCTTTGCCGTGATCGAAACACCGGCCGGGAGCGGCGGCGACGGGCGCACCAACGAATACGCCTGGGGACAGCGCACCGGCGCGTTCTATGAACTGTACCCCTACGCGCGGAACGGCGAACAGGCCCTGCGGGAAGTGAGCAGCGAAATGGCCGCCGCCTGGACCGCCAGCCGCGTGATCGACAGCCTGTCTCTCCTGCAGGCGTGCGGCCTGCCGTACGCGGACGAGATCGCCGCCGGGACAGACCCCGAAAAACTGGCGGTATCCGGTTTCTCCATCAACGGCAAATACGCCTTCGTTTCCGCCGTGTTCGACGAGCGGATCGACCTGTGCATCCCCGGCGCGGCCGGCGCCACCGGCCCTTCCCCCTGGCGTTATGTCTATACAGGCCATCAGTATGACTGGACCGGCACGCTCTTTGCCCCGCAGGAAGGCGTCAGCGCTCCGGCGCAGCAGGTATCCTGGGGCACGGAAACCCTGGGCAACAGCATCCGGCACAACCGGGTACGGGAAACCGAGCTGTTCCGCAGGTTCCTCACCCCGCGGAATTTCTACAAGCGCCTGCCCGGCGCCTGGGGCTACGCCGCCCGTCTTCCCTTTGACCAGAGCGATCTGGCGGCTACACTGGCACCCCGGGCCATTCTGCTGGTCAATACAGTAAATGACTACAACGACGGCGCGGAAGCCGACGCGCTGGGGCTGGAAATCGCAAAATCGGTGTACAGAAATCTCGGCCTGGACGCGGACGCCCTGATCAAGTTCAACTACCGCTCCGTGCAGGACGGTGATCCCCACGGGACCGACGACGCGCAGCACCGGCGGACGGCGGAATTCCTGCGTTCCTTCTTCTTCGGAGAAGCGATGACCGAGGAAACGGCCGACTGGCTCAATACCGACCCCTTCCTGCTACCCGTCAGCGGCGGCGCGAGCCCCTTTGACGCCTATTTCGGCGGCTTCAACACCATCACCGGCGGAACAGGCGGCGTTGAGGGCAGCGACGGCTGGTACTATACCGCGCTGACAAAGGAATAACCCGCTTTCCCGGCGGAAGTCGCTTCCGTTTTTTCGAACGCTTGCGCGGAACGGCATGAGATGGTATAATAACGGCGAACCCTGTCCGGCATGCGGCGGGCATTGCCGGAAACATACGCATCCATGCCGCCGGGCACCGTCATCTGGCAACCCAGGCGGCGGTGCCCCTTTTTCTTTGCCTACGGGAAACCCGTTTTTTCAAAGGAGAATGTATGAACCGCCGGGGAAAATTCATGATTCTGCTGCTGGCCGCGGCCTTGCTGCTGGGCGGCTGCGCAGCCTCCGTGCCTGACAGTGAGAAGCAGCCGCCGTCCGTTTCCCTGACCGCCCTGCAGTACGAGATCGAGAACATCGCGGTGGATTTCAGCAGCATGTGGTATTTCCGGCAGATCGGGGAACAGACCGGCGTACACGTGGACTTTACCGAGGTCAAGGAAGCGGAATGGAACAGCTCCGTGAGCCTGGCCTTCGCCAAAGGGAAAATGCCCGACCTGATCCTGCGGGGGTCCCTGGATGTGGAGGAATACGGCGTATCCCGCCATCTGCTGGTGCCGCTGGATGAATACATCCAGCGCGGCCTGATGCCCCATTACGGCGCCCGGCTGGAAAACAGCGGGCTCAAAGACCAGCTGACCGCCTCCGACGGGCATATGTACCAGCTGGGTTTCCTGATTTCCCAGGACGTCAACACGAACGGGCATTTTTTTATCAACGGCGCCTGGCTGGACCGGCTGCAGCTGGCCGCGCCCGAAACGGTGGAGCAGCTGACGGAGGTGCTGCGGCGCTTCCGTCAGGACGACCCCAACGGCAACGGGCTCATGGATGAGATCCCCCTGGAATTCACCTTTGACGACAACATCACCGGCGTCTACAATCTCTTTTCCTTTTTCGGCCTGCCGCTGAACGAGGAATTCGTTTACCTGGACGAAAAGGGAACCGTGTGCTTCGCCCCGGAGGAAGAGGGGTTTTTCACCTGTCTTACGTGGCTCGGTCAGATGTATGCGGAAGGCCTGCTGGACATCGACTTTATCAGCCAGGGGAGCAACATCTGGGCGGAAAAGGTCAACGGGGGAAACGTGGGGATGTTCAGCTACTGGCGCCTCAAAAACACCGCCCTTGACCCGGAAACCGCCGGACATTACCGGCTGCTGATCCCGGTGCACGCGGAGGGGACGCGGGCCTGCCTGCCCCGGAACATGGACACCGTCGAATTCGGCGCCGCCCTGACCACCGACAACCGGGACATCGAAAGCAGCCTGCGCTGGCTGGACGCCCAGTTTGAAACGGAAAACATGCTGGTGTCCCAGAACGGCGCCGTGGGGGACACCCTGATCCTGCGGGACGACGGGCGGTACGAGGTCAGCTATGTGCCCAAGGACAACGGGCTGTACCAGTCGGTCCCGGTGATCTGCGGCCAGTTTTTCGCCCCGGCGGAATACTACGCATCCGTCTACGTGCCCGCCGCCCACCGGCAGGAAAAGGCGGAGTACTGCGCGCGGTACGAGCAGGCGGGCGTTCTGGAAAAGACCTGCTTTAAGCTGCTGACCGCCGTGAGCCCGAAAACCACGGAGGAAACCGCCGCCATCGCCGGGCTCAAGGCAAAGCTCAAGGCCGTCGTGGACGCGGAAATCGTCGCCATGGTCACAAGGGGCGTGACGGAGGACGGCCGCGCCGCCTTCCTGCACAGGCTCCGGGAAGCCGGGAGCGAAGCGTACAAAGAAATCTACCAGCGCGTCTACGACCGCCGGCAAGGAGAGAAATAAACCCGTGAAGCAAACCGGAAAAACCACCGTATTCATCCGATACGCGCTGTCCTATACGGCGGTGGTGCTGACGCTGTTTTTCAGCATTGCGGGCTATCTGTACGTGCGGACCAGCAGGCTGGCGCGGCAGAACCTGATCGACGGCCAGATCAACCGCCTGGCCCGGATCGCCAGCCAGCACGAAAGCTATATTTCCGCCATGCTGAACACCGCCGAGCAGATCGGGCTGAGCCCGCACATCGAGCCGTTCCGTTACGACGCGGAGCCCTGGAAGGCGTACGACCTGCAGCTGCAGCTGGTTCCCTATACGTCCACCAGCACGTTCTGCGACCAGGTCTATCTGTATTTTTCCGGCGACGAAAGGATCTACTCCTCTTCCGCCTCCATGACCCTGTCCATGTTTTCGCGGATGGTCGCGTACGAGCAGCTGACGCAGGAGCAGCTGACCGCCGTCATCCGCGGTACGGACAGGCTGCGTATTCTGCCGTCCCAGCAGGTGGACTCCAAGCTGGTGGACGGATCCCGGGCGGTCACGTTCCTGATCCCGCTGGGGGCAAACCCCGGCACGAGCAAAGGGCTGCTTTTGTTCCTGGTCAAGGACAGCGTGTACCAGAGCCTGTTTTCCGACGCCGTCGGCCAGGCTGTCAACACCTATGTTTTCCAGGACGGTCAGGTGCTTTCCCGGTGCGAGGAGCTGCCTTTTACCTGGGAAGAAGGCGCGGACGGCGGGACGGAGCAGGTCAGCGTTTTCCGCCGGCAGGGGGAGGACTGGACGCTGGTTTCCCTGAAGGACCGGAACTGGGACCTTTCCTACGCGGCGGTGCTGCGCAACGCGGACATCAACGCGGCCATTCTCCGGGAAATCCTCAGCAACCTGGCCATCCTGCCGGTGTTCGTGGTGCTGTGCCTGGCGCTGGCCCTCTGGATGGCCCGGCGCCACGCGGAGCCGATCCTGGCGCTGACCGGCCTGCTGCCCGAAGAAGGCCGGGCCGCCAAAACCGACGAGATCCAGCAGATTTTCTCCGGCATCCGCCAGCTGACCACCCGCAACATGGAGCTGGCCACCCGGCTGGAGCGGGCCCTGCCCATGCAGCGGCACGACTTCGTGTTCCAGTTCATCAAGGGCCGCTTTTCTTCCCGGCAGGAAGCGGTTTCCGCCGGGAAAGCGGTGGGGCTGGAAATCGACCGGCCCTGTTACGCCGTGATCCTCTGCAGCGGAGCGGACAGCAGCGACCACCCGTTCGAGCTGAACCAGCCGCCCTTTGACAGCCTGACCAGCTTTTCCGGCGCGGGCGTGGAGCTGGTCGTGCTCAAGGCGCAGCTGTACCTGGTTTTTTCCGACGACCGGGACACCCTGTCCGCCCTGGCGGACCTGGTGCGCGCCGAGGGCGAGACCGGCGGCGGGCGCTGCGTCACCGCCATCTCCGCCGTGCACACGGATTTTGAGGAGGCCCCCAGCGCTTACCTGGAAGCGGCGGCCGCCTACGACAACCGCTTCGTCATGGGCAGCCAGCAGGTGCTGCGCTACAACGATATTTCCGCCAATGTGACCGATATCCTGCCCCAGGCGCAGAAGCTGACCACCTCCATCAGCCAGTCCCTGGCCCTGGGCAGCCGGGAGCTGCTGGACGACCGGATCAACGACCTGCTGCGCTTCCTGAAGAACACCAACATGTCCCCCTTCGCCTTCCGCATGATTTACAACAGCGTGATCGACACCCTGGCGCACACCTACGTATCCGCCCTGTCCAGCGGCGAAAACGCGCGGGAACTGTACGATATCTTCTCTCTGTCCTCCTGCCAGTCCATCGACGACCTGGACGATATGCTCCGCCGGCTGTGCGATTTCCTGCTCAGCAGCGGGGAGCATCCGGAGGAAAAACCAACGGAAGAGGATGAAATCGACCAGGCCGTCCGTTATATGGAGGAGCATTTCAACGACCCGGAAATCTCCATGGCGGCCATCGCGGAATCCTTTGAGCTGTCCACCACCCGCTTCAGCCTTTCCTTCAAGGAACGGAAGGGGATGCCGCCGCTGGAATACCTGACCCTGCTGCGGGTAGAACACGCCAAGGATCTGCTGGCCGGCACGGACATGACCATCCGCGATATCAGCGTCCAGGTAGGCTACTACGATCCCGGCAGCTTCATCCGCCGGTTCAAGCAGGTCACCGGCGAAACGCCGCTGCAGTACCGCCGGGAACATGAAACGGAAAAGAACACCGTCAGGGAGGAAAGCGTATGATCCCCGCCTCGCAGATCAATCTCCGGGACCCGTTCGTCCTGGTTTATCAGAACGAGTATTACCTCTACGGGACGAGGGGGCCCACCTGCTGGGGAAAGGCGGACGGCTTTGACGTGTACCGGAGCCGGGACCTGGACGCCTGGGAAGGGCCCTTCGTCTGTTTCCGGAACGACGGTTCCTTCTGGGCGGACAGGAACTACTGGGCGCCGGAGGTGCACCGGTGGGGGGACGCCTTTTACATGTTCGCCAGCTTCAAAAGCGAGACCAGGCGGCGGGGGACGGCCATCCTGAAGGCCGGGTCGCCCCTGGGGCCCTTTGTCCCCTGGTCCGACGGGCCGGTAACGCCGGCCGCCTGGGAATGCCTGGACGGGACCTTCTACGCGGATCAGAAGGGTCGTCCCTTCATGGTCTTCTGCCACGAATGGGTGCAGGCAGGGGACGGGGAAATCCTGGCCCTGCCGCTGACGGACGACCTGAAAGCGCCGGCGGGCGAGCCCTTCCTTTTGTTCCGGGCGTCCGAAGCGGGCTGGAGCCGGCCCGTTCATCATTCCAGCGGCGTCACCGGGTACGTGACCGACGGGCCGTTTTTATGGCGGCTTGACGGCGGGCAGCTGCTGTGCCTGTGGTCGGGCTTTTCCGAAAAGGGCTACGCCCAGGGCGTCGCCGTCTCGGACAACGGGGAAATCGACGGGCGCTTCATCCAGACAGACCCGCTGTTCCTGGAGGACGGCGGCCACGGCATGATCTTCCGCGCCCCGGACGGGCAGACATTCCTGACGCTGCACAGCCCCAACCGGTCCCTGCAGGAGCGCCCCGTGTTCCTGCCCCTGACCGTCCGGGAGGACGGGACGCTGCGGTGCTCCCCCCTGCCGCGGAAAGAATGAGGGCAGGCCCGGGCCGCTATTTTGTATTTTCTTCAAATTCACAGCGCGGACCGTTCTTTCACAACAGCCTGATCATCTGCTGCGAGGAGGATTGCTGCAGGCTGGTGCTCCGGGGAAAGGAGCATATCCTGCGCGGAGACGTATGCGACAGCATCCGGGAAGGCCTGCTCGATGTCTGCCCGCTCGGCGAAGACGTGTTTTTGCTCAGCCAATGGGTCGACACAGATCATCGTCTCCTGATTGGCGTGAATCACGGGACGGAACAATACCGGATCAGCGCGAAAAACGCGTGGCTGCTGTTCCCGGACGGACAGGGCGGCTTTCTCTGTCCGGAGGATGATCCAAAAGGAGACTACAGCCCCCAGAAGCTGCTGCATTACGATCCGAACGGGCAGCTGAGCCGGGTGCTGAACCTGCAGGGAAACCGGGTCGTCACTGAAATCTCAGATTCCTTCTTCGATGAAAGCAGCGGCCTGATGACGCTTTACGGCAGCGCCGTGGCCAAATCCAGGAACATATACGCCGTGTTTGCGATGACGGTGGATGCCGGGATGAACGTCGTCCATCTGGATGTGCGGAACATTGACCCGGCCTATGGCGACTACAGTCCCCGGATCGATCTGGCGCCGGACGGAGCCGCTTACGTATTCATCTGCGATATGAACAAAAAAGCAACCCTGCACCCCGTGCTGATCCCATTCTCAAAGCTCGAAAAGAGCCGTGAGGATTACGGGCTGACGCTGCAAAAACTGGAAAATTAAAAAAGCAGCCAGGCTGCGGAAAGCGAAGCTATCCGGTAAAAACGCAGGATGATACCGATATTTATTTAAACATGTGCAGATGTGGGATGGATTTTGCGTTAAGATGAAAGAAGACATCCGAAAGCAAACCCGCAGATACAGGAAAAACCGCGCGCTTACGCTGTTCGTGCAATCCGCTGTCTGCAGCACCGGACGGTACTGAAAAGGCCCGGAAGGAACGTGAGAGAAAAACCAAATCACACAGAGGAGGACAAACGGCGGCGGCGGGCACTTTCCAATGGAAAGTGCCCGCCGCCGGATTTTATGGATTCCGAAAGGATAGCTGTTTCCGCCGGACGAAGACGGCAGCCCGCGTTTATGCGGCGGCAGCCTTTTTCCTGAGGGCACGGACAATGACGAAGGCGCCCCAGAGAACGATGAGGGCAATCCCGCCGATATTGATGTACTTCTGGTACTCCCGCCACAGCGGCGGCTTGTAGCCGATGACCGCCGCGTTCATCGCGTTGGAATTGACAAAGGCGTACAGGGCATTCTTGGCGGCGGTCTGCAGGACGATCGCGTCCCCGCTGTCCGAGGTATCGGCGTCTTCCCACATGCTGGTGGACAGCGTCGCCAGGTCCAGGTCGCCGCCCGCGTAGAACATCTGCTTGGGGATCATGTACTGCGGGATCGTGTTGAAGTCGCAGATGACAGCGCCCCGGAAGCCCCACTCATTGCGCAGGATTTCCGTAACCAGGCGGTAATCGCCCCCGGTCCAGCGCGTACCGATCCGGTTGAAGGAGGTCATCAAGCCGCGGCTTTCGCCGGTCTTGACAGCCAGCTCAAAGGACTTGAGGTAGATCTCGCGCAGGCTCTGCTCCGTCAGCCAGGAAAGATCGCCGCCAATCGACCGGTGGGTCTCCTGTTCGTTGACCGCGAAATGCTTCACCATGGGGATCACGCCCCTGGACTGAAGCCCCCGGATCTCCGCGCCGGCCATGAGGCCGGAAAGGAACGGGTCTTCGGAGAAGTATTCGGAGCAGCGGCCGCCGAAGGGGCTGCGGTGGATGTTGACGCCCGGCGCGTAGATCGACGAATACGGCTGCCCTGACTTGGTATCGCCCAGGATTCCCTCCTCGCCCATCGTCTGGCCCAGCTCTTCCATCAGATCGATATTCCACGTCGCCGCCATGACGGGCTCCGATACGTACTGGCAGGTCCCGTTGATCTGGTCCTTGTTGAGGAAGCAGGTAAAGCCCGCGGGGCCGTCCCCGTGAATCGTCGCCGGCAGGCCGATGTTTTCGACAGGCAGCGTATGATATGCCACGTTGTTGATCAGCCGGATCAGGTCCTCTTCTTTGCAGGCTTCCAGGACCTGCTGCCACCGGGCGTCGTCATAGTCAACCAGCGCCCGGAAGGTGCTTTCGGGGGTCTTTTCAGGCAGCATATCCCGCAGCGTCAATACGACCTCTTCCCCAAACCAGGGGAATTCTTCCGCGTCAAAATCCGTCGGGTTATTGTGTGATGTATCCCTGATCTGCGCGTAAAGCTCCTCCGTGCCGGCGTGCTCCGCCGCCGTCTGCGCCGTCGGCCAGGTGCCCTCCCAGTCGGCACGGCTCAGTCTGGTGGAAAGCTGCCAGCCGCTGTCCAGATATCCGCTCACCCCGGTATAACGGTTCACCACCTCGTTTCCGGTGACCGGGTCCGTTTCCCAGCGGATGCCCTCCGGCAGCGTGCACTGCAGTTCCGCGGCGGATTCATGGGCGTTCCTGCTGACGAACAGGGTATAGCCGCCCGCCTCCAGCTCGTATCCTTTGAAGCCGTTGTGATTCGCGTCCGTATAGTCGTAGCTCGCCATGGAATACGGATCGGCCGTGATGGTGACCGTATCCGTTTCCCCCGGGTTCAGCAGCCTGGTTTTGCCGTAGCCGACCAGCACTTTATACGGCTTTTCGATACCGCCCTCCGTGTACGGGGCGCCGGCATACAGCTGCACGACATCCTTTCCCGCCGCGGAACCGGTATTTTTGACCTCCACCTGGACCGTCAGCGGCTTGTCCTTTTCAATCGTCAGGCCGGCCGGCTGTCTGACCGTCCAGTCAAACGACGTATAGCTCAGGCCGTAGCCGAAGGGATAAACCACGTTCGCCCGATACCAGTCTTCGCCGTCCGTATAACCCCTGGTTTCATAGTAGCGGTACCCGACGTAAATGCTTTCCTCATAGTCCACGGAATAGTACATGCCGCCGTCATACTTGTCCGTCGTATCCGCCCCGGCGCCCGTACCGAAGTTGATAAAGGAGGGAGTCAAAGAAAAGTCGGCCGCCCAGGTATCCACCAGATGACCCGAGGGATTGACGGTTCCGTTCAGGATTTCCCCCAGCGCCAGGATGCCGTTGGACCCCGTAAACCCGATCCACAGGGCCGCGTCGATCCTGTCGGCGACGCCGGCATATCCGGGATCCGTCAAAAAGGCCGCCTCAAAGCTGGACGGAATGTTGAACAGGACCACCACGTGCTCAAACCCAGCGCCGCAGACGGCCGTCAGCAGATCCCGCTCGTTCTTATCCAGTTCCAGATAATGGCTGTCCGGGCTGACGGCGCCTTCCGTATCTCCCTGATACCGCGGCAGATCGAAGCCTTCACCGCCGATGCGGGTAATCACGACCAGCGCCGCGTCCCGGTAATCCCGATAGCTGTTTTTAACGGCATCCGTATACCGCGCCTGCGGCGTTTCGGCGGCGGCGATTTTCTGATTGCCGCCCGAGTCCAGATCGCTCGAGTTGGCCGCCCGGGCAGGGCCTGACTGTCCGTTGTTTTCGTAAAAACTCCGGAGGGTCGGATTGACCTGGAACCCTGCCTCGCCGAGCGCCGCGTACAGGTCGCGGTTGTTCGACGTGTCAAAGCCGCCCGAGCCGCTCCCGCCGTACGAAAGGTTGACGCTGTTCTTGCCGAACACGCTGATCCGGGCGCCTTTTTTCAGCGGGAGCGCCTGCCCTTCGTTCTTGAGGAGGACAAAGCCTTCCCGGGCCGCGCGCACATTGACGTCCAGCGCGTTCTGCAGGGCTTCCTCCTTGGTTTCAGCTTTCGCGGCCGGATACATGGAAGGAACCGAATCATCATAGATCGGCCGCACCCCGCCGAAGAAAGTATCGAAAAAGCTGCTGTATGTGCTGTTGATCAGATAATTGGCGACGCCCCCGACAATCAGCAGCACCGCGGCAAGGACCGCCCAGATTTTGACCGCCAGACCGCCGCGCTTCTGTTTGGGATTCTTCGTTTTCTTTGCCATGATCCAACGCTTCCTTTCCATATGATTCCGGTATCAGCATCATAACACAGATCACGCGCGTCCGGAAACAAAACAGCGCATCCTGTCGGATACAGGGCGTATCTTGCCGGATGCCAAAAAAGGGACCGCTGCGGAAATGATCCGCAGCGGCTTTGCCATTTGACGGAAACGGGGCGCGCGACGCGCTCCGGGAACGCCGGCAGTCAGCCTCGCCTGACTTGGCGGCAGCTTCCCCGCCGGCTTCCCTTTCCGGTCAGTAATTCGACGCGGGCAGCCCCATGGCTTCAGACCAGGTCAGAACCGCGGTCGTCGTCAGCTTGATGCAGTCGATCAGCGGCGCCGCCGCCAGCAGCGTGGAACCGGTCATCGCTTCGTCGTTGTCCGTCATCAGCATGATGAGGTTCATGCCCTTCTTCAGCCTGACGTTCGTGGAAATGACGTAATCCTCAAAGGGCAGGCACTCCACGCTGTTGTAGCTGTTGGCGGGCACATTGGTGAACACGATGTCGCCGTAGTCGTACGCTTCCCCGTTGACAGTGATGGCGAAATTCTGCTGATTGTAGGTATAATCCCGCATTTCCGCCGACATCCTGACGACGAGCGTCGCGTTGTCCACCGCTTCGTCGGCGTTGATGAAGAACTCCAGGGAATTGTACCGCTGATAAAGATACCCGACAAAGCGGTCGTTGCTCTCGCCGTGCTTGTTGTCATAAACGATCATGCCGTTTTCCATGGCGGTCCCGGAAAACGCCGGGCCCGATTTGCCGGCCAGGCTCGTATCTTCGGCTTCAAAGACATAGGTCTGTTCCCCGGCTGTCTTCGTCCATTTCGCATACACCCGCGTATCCGCGGTGATGGGCGTTGAAAAGTCAAACGCTTCCCCGCCGTCGGGCAGCGTGTACCAGCCTTCAAACGCATAGCCGGTCCGTTCGGGGATTTCCGTCAGCTCGACCGCGGGCTTGCCGCTTTCCACCTGCTGAACGATCTGCCCCTGCGCAAGGCCTTCCTGATTGAAGTCGAAGGTGAAGGCGTAGCTCGCCACGTTCTGATCGATCCACTTGGCGTAGGCGCTCGTGTTTGCTTCAACCGGCGCGTCAAAATTGAAGCGCATGGTGCACTGTTCGTCGGCGTACCAGCCGTCGAACGCGTATCCCTCCCGTTCGGGAGCGGGAATGTCGGTCAGCTTTTCGCCTTTCTCCACACCCACCGCCTGGGGCGTCATGCCTTCGGCATTGAAGATAAAGGTAACTTCCAGCTTCTCCTTGACGACCGTGATCTGGAAGCTGACCCGCTGGCCGCCGTAGCGGACGCGCACGTTCTTTTTGCCCGTGCTGTCGGTAGACGGGGCGGTCACTTCTACGCCGTCTTCCTTCAGGGTGATTTCCTTGGTGGTGCCGTCTTCATAGGTCACGGTCAGAACACAGCCTTCCGGAGAGAAAGGCTCGTTCAGCGTATACACCGTCTTGACCGGCATTTCCTTGACCTCAAGCGCCGTCACCTTGCCGTCCGCCAGCGAAATGGACAGGCTGCTCAACAGAATCAGGGCCGCCGTCATCAGGCAGATCGCTTTTTTTGCTTTCGTCATACCGTTTCTCCTTTACGCAGAGTCAGGCGGCAGGGTTGCTGCCGCCGAACTCTGTGGTTGGTTTTGCTTGCTTGATGAGCCGTTGTTTGTGTTTTTCGCTTACTCGACGACCAGGGTGAATTCCTTTTCGAAGGTCGTCATATGCGCGGTGCCGTACGCGGACGGGAAGAGGGCCCTGTAGGAGCCGGCGAACTTCGAGCCCGCCATCGGCGCGTTGCTGACCACCTTGATCTGATAGGTGCCGCTGGCTTCAGGCGTGCCTTCGATCCTGGCGCCGGTGACGATATCATAGCCCTTGGTGGCAAAGCCGCGGCCGATGCCCTGGCCGATCCACTCTTCGACGATCTGGGAGAAGGTCAGGCCGTTGAAGCTCTCGCCTTCCTCGATCTTCTGCCCGTCGACATACAGGTCAAAGGAAACCATGTGCACTTCCACCAGAGAATCCTTGTCCTGGGCAACCAGATCGGCGAACCAGCGGTCTTCGTTGAAGGACCACGCGGTTCCTTCGTCGTCGTAGCCGTATCCGACCAGGCAGTACCGCCCTTCATAGCCGCCTGTGGTGTAACCGTAGGCCGGGCAGTCGATAGCCAGGCTGGCGGCTTCGCCGCTCCTGATCGTGACCGTGTTGTTCTCGATGCCCACGCCGTTGACGTGCCACTTGTCCTGAACCTTCAGGTTCAGCGTCAGGTAGGAAGCGACGCGTCCGCCGTCACAGTTGACATCCACGCTGAGGACATAATCGCCGATGGTATCCGCCTCGGGCTTGCCGGAGAGGGTCGCGCTGACGCCGTCGAATTTGACGCCGGCCGGGAGCTTGGCCTGTTCCGCTTCGCTCATGGAGAACACCGCGTCGATGAAGCCGGGCATCGTCAGGGTGAAGCTGTTGTCCTTTTCGATGTCAAACGCGGTTTCAAGGACGATGGACCCGCCAACGAAGCCGTTGTTGTTGGCGCTGGAGTTGGCGCGGGTGTACAGGATCGCTTGCGCGGAGCGGCGCACCGCGTAATAGTGGGTCAGGGAAGGAACGGTGTAAACGTTGGCTTTTTCGTCATCCGCGTTGGCGGCAACCAGCACCAGGCCCTTGCCGTCGCGCAGGGAAGCATCCCAGGATCCGTAATGCATCGCGTTCATGGGATAGCTGGAAGCAATGCCCAGGGGCGCTTCGTCGCCGGCGCGGACCAGCAGGTCGGCGGGGCAGTAGTCCTTGACCCAGGCATCGGTTACGGTAGCGCCGCGGAAGCCCCATTCCTTGCGCAGCAGCTCGCGGTGGGAGGCCCAGTTGGTACCGGCCACTTCCCAGCCCAGACGGTTGAAGGAGCTCATGATGCCGGCGGTTCCGCCGTATTTGACCACGCGTTCAAACGTCTTCAGGTAGATTTCGCGCATGACCTGCTCCGTCGCGAACGTCGCGACGCCGCCGCCGTCCATGCGGTGGGATTCCTGGTCGTTGAGGAAGAAGTGCTTCAGGTAGGTCAGCAGACCCTTTTCGGTCGCGCCCTTCACGACCTGCTCGGCGATCAGCGCGCCCTGCACGCCGTCTTCGGAATAATACTCGAAGTTGCGGCCGCACAGCGGGTGACGGTGCGTGTTCATCGCCGGGCCGTGCCATTCATTGGCGCCCAGGAACAGCGCTTCGTTGCCCATGGCCAGACCTTCGGCGTACGCCAGATCCTTGTTCCAGGTCGCGGCCAGTACCGGGTTGGACGGGAACATCGTACCGCCGGCCAGCTGGATCGGGCCTTCGGTGGAGCGGTCCGCTTCCTTGCCGATGCTCGGCAGCGCCAGCGTGCCGGTACCGGCGTTCACGATATCGCACAGCTCCTGCCAGGTCAGCTGGTTCATGAACTCGTCCCACTTGCGGGTGTTTTCAGCATCCGCTTCGCCGACCGTCACCACGCCGTCGACGATGGTGGATTCATTGTAGGTAACGCCGGACATATCGGCCAGCTTCACGGTGACGTCCTTGAAGCCTTCTTCATGCTCAGCGGCCTGCGTCCAGTTGTCAGGCACCTCTTTGACAAACCAGGGATCGGTTTCCTTGTCGTCATAGGACCGGTAGGTCAGCTCGTTTTCCAGGCGCTGGAACTGTTCCTCGGTCAGGGTACGGTCGGCCACGGAAGCCACGGCGGGCTGCTCCAGGCCGGTGGCGCGGGAGATCATGTGTCCCAGCAGGCTGTCATTGACCGTCGTGAACTGGTCCACGAACAGCGGCTTGATCTCGCTGCCGGTCACCAGGTCCGTCTTGCACTGGATGTCCTCCGCCACGGTGCAGACGACGCTGTCCACCACGGTATGAGAGTTGCGGTTGACGGAAACGATGTAGTCGCCCTTTTCCAGTTCATAGCCCTTGAAGCCGTTGCCGTTGGCGTCATTCCAGTCGAAGCTCGCCATATCCTGGGCCGCGAAGCTGACGGTGACCACTTCGGTCTCGCCCGGCTGCAGCAGTTTGGTCTTCGCGTAGCCTACCAGGTTGGCGCTGGCTTTTTCAATGCCGCCTTTGGTGTAGGGCGGGTTGACGTAGACCTGCACCAGATCCTTGCCGGCGACGTCGCCGGTGTTGGTCACGGCGACCTGAACCTCCAGCGCCTGATTGGCGGCGTTCACCGCGACCGCTCCGGCGTTTTCCAGCTTCCAGTCAAAGGTCGTGTAGCTCAGGCCGTAGCCGAAGGGATAAAGCACGTTCTCCTGATACCAGGCTTCGCCCGTGCCTTCGGCTTCCGCGTTCATATCATAGGCCTTCGTTTCGTAGAAGCGATAGCCCATGTAAATGCCTTCGCGGTATTCAATCGTGTAATAGCCGGTCTGTTCGCCGTTGTAATAGAACCGGGCATTCATGCGTTCGCCGTTTTCATCCACATGCTGCGTCTGGTCCAGCACGTTGCTCCAGGTCGGCATTTTCGTAAAGTCCTTCGCCCACAGGTCGACCGTATGGCCGGAGGGGTTGATGGAACCGTTCAGGATCCCGCCCAGGGCGTCGATGCCGTTGTTGCCCAGGCTGCCCACCCACAGGATGGCGTCCACGCCGTAGTTGTCCGGGGTGCGTTCTTCCGCCAGTTCCGGAATCTGCATGATGTTGCTGGAGTTGATGATGGCGATGATCTTCTGATCCGGGAAATACTGCTTGATGTGCTGGATGAGGATCTTTTCGTTATCCTGCAGCATCTGGTTATGATCGGTGGGATCGCTGTGTCCGGCGACGTCGTGGGAAGGCATTTCGGACGCCTCGCCGGAAGACCTGGACAGCCACAGGATCGCAGCGTCATGATAGTTCTTGTAGGTCGACGTCACAGCGCCGCTGTAGTATTCCATCCCCAGCTGGGTCGCGGCGTTCGCGCGGGCATAAACGTTCAGTGTCTTGGGGTTGGCCTTGAAGCCGCCCATGGCCAGCGCTTCCGCAACCGTCGTCTGCGGGATGCCGTTCGTGCCGGGGCTGCCGGCGCCGGAACCGGCGCCGCTGTGCACATAATTCGCCGCGGAAGAACCGAACACAGTCAGCTTCTTCTCTGTCTTCAGAGGAAGAGCGTTGTTGTCGTTTTTCAGCAGCGTAATGCCTTCTGCCGCGATCGACACCGCCACTTCGCGCGCCGCTTCCTCAAGTTCCTCAAACGAATCATAGTCGGCATAAAATACGCCGTTGGCGCCGATCGCGCCGGTGACTGTTCCGACGGGCTCGATCAGATTGGATTCAGCCGTCGTTCCGATACAGCATAAACACATGACTGCGGCAAGCAGGACAGAAAAAACGCGTTTCATCATGTCTCCTCCTTCGTCATTATCATTGAACCCCTTTTTGCCCGCATCTCCTTCAGGCCGCGGTTCCTTCCGGACATCCGCGCAAACAGGCGGTATCAACATCTTTGGGATCAGTTGAGTTCAAACGAGTAAAAATCCATGGCTCCATCCCCTTCAAATCTGAAGTACAGCGGATGGATCCCGTCAGGGATGCGCAGTTCGGCCATCGTGTTGGTCAGAACGCTGTCCGTCCTGACCGGCACGGCCGCCGCGCTTTCCTCAAACCCGGGGCTGACGGATACACGCAGCAGCCCCTGCGCGCGGCCGTTCGCGACGATCCTGATGTGCTTTGCGTTCACAATGTCAAAATACTTGAAGCCGGCCACGGCGCCGTCTCTCATGTTGGCGATGTACTGGACGGCGCGCTCGTCTCCGTCCGGTCTGTTCTGGGTAAAGTAGGGATGGATGCTCTTGTCGAACTTTCTGTCGTAGCGGACGGTGCCCTGTCTGCTCCACAGATTGCACGCGATCCGCGCGGGGTATTCCCCCTTCCCGGCCAGGGGGCCGTTGTTCAGGCCGCAGCTCGTGACCTCCGCCTGACGGAAGCCCCCGTCCGCCGTCCGTTCCAGCTTCTCCGCGCACGCCTGCCTGGAATAGGAATGCCGGTTGGTCTGGCGGTGATAAAAGATGTACCAGTCTCCGTTCAGCCGGACCATGCCGCCGTGCGTATTGCCCAGGTAGTTCCTGGCGCGGGTTTCGTCGGTATTGCCGTCCAGGTAAAGGTCGCCCAGGTCCACCAGCGTCCCGCCAAAGGAAAACTCCCCGTCCGGCCTGTCGCCCACGGCATAGCACAGCTCGTGGTTGTTGGTCGAAGAATAAACAAACACATACTTCCCGTCGATCTTGCGGATGGAAGACGCCTCGAAGAATTCGTGCCCCCGGAACGCCTCCGGCGCGTGGTTCGTTTTCAGCGGGAAAAGAAGCTTCGGACCGTTTTTGACCGTCAGCATGTCCTGTTCCAGTTCCAGCACGACACCGCCGCTGTTTTTGTGGCCGTGAAACCGGCTGGCGATGGCCGGGACCGCCGTTTCAAACCCCGAATACAGATAGACCCGTCCGTCGTCATCCACCAATACGCCGGGATCAAAGGGAAACTCATCTCCCTTTTTGCGCCCCCACGCCGTACCGTCCGGATAATGCACATGCCCGTAGAATTGATATTGCCCGTCCGGTTTGTCGCACACGGCGACGCCGATGACACCCAGAAAATCAAACGCGTAGAACAGGTAATACCGTCCGTCCGCTCCCCGGGCCACATCGGGCGCGAACAGGATCCGCAGCCCCAGCCGGTTCATCGGGTCCTGGTTTTTCCGGTAGATCACGCCCGAGCACGTCCAGTCCGACAGGTCGCTGACCGGCGCGGACCAGCAGACATAATCGTTCAGACAGAACAGCGCGCCGTTGAACCGGTCGTGAGAGCCGTAGATATAGACCCTATCACCGAAAACGTAGGGCTCGGCGTCCGGAATATATTCATTGGCCGGAAGAAACGGATTAAACGCCTGCACAAGGTTCCCTCCTTTCCTGTTGATTCTGCGCATACAGAATAACACGGCCGGGCGCAGGATCGGCCGTGTTTGACGTATTCTGCTTTTTCGGGAGCGTAACCTGTTATTCGAGCGGGATCAGCACCGTCAGGATGAACCAGCTGTCGTCCTGGGAGATCGTCATGCTGCCATTGTATTTTTCCGCCGCTCTTCGGATGCTTTTCAGCCCGTAGCCGTGCGTCTGCGGGTTCTTTTTGCTTGATTTGAGCAGCCCATCATGGAAGACCAGCTTTTCCGTGCAGTAATTCTCGACCCGGATCAGCAGGAAGCAGTTCTCCGGATACACCGCGACTTTGATCAGCCTCAGCTCCGGATCCTGAACCGTCATCTCGTACTCGATGGCATTGTCGATGGCGTTGCCGAAGATGCTGCAGATATCCATCACGTCCAGCCGGTCCAGCCCGGACGCGTCGGCAAAGCAGGTGATGACGATGCCGTTTTCCGCGCAGACCAGCTTTTTGCTGGTCAGTATGGTATCCAGCACGGAATTCCCCGTGACGGCTTCCGCCTCGTGAATGCTGACGGCCGTTTCCATTTCCGTCAGATAGGACGCTTTTTTCTGTTCATCCGGTTCCGCCTTGATGAACGCGATCTGATGCTTGAGATCGTGCACCAGGCGGTGAACGGTTTCGTTATTGGCCTGGGCCAGTTTAAACTGCTCGTACTGCCGGTTCAGCAGGCCGTCCATCGCTTCCAGCTCGTGCCGCAGGTAGATCTCGCGGCGCTGCTCATCGTGGGCGTACAGCATGAACAGACCGCTGAAATCGGCCATCGTCCGGACGAAGAGCACCCCCGCGCCCATGGTGGTGGAAACGACGCTGTCCCGGAACGCAAACGCGATATTGCTCAGCGCGAACATGGAAACGGCGATCGCCGCCGCGCTCAGGGCTTCCTTGGGCGAAGTATGCGGCTGGTTTTTCATCAGATTGCCGCGCCGGTTGACGAACCAGAGGAACCCAAACGCCATCAGATAGATGAGCATCATAACGGCCAGCATCCCCACTTCACTGATCTTAAATCCGCTGTAGATCAGGTAGCAGTTCACCTGCCACTCCAGCGACGCACTGAACTCGGCGGCGATGAAAGCATGCGCCCAGTGGTAAAGCGTTTTCCACTTGCCCGCCTTGCAGCACAGCAGCATCAGCAGGTACATCTCCAGCATGCCCACCAGCATCAGAAGCATCCAGACGATCCCGTCCTGGGAAGCCCGCAGCAGATTGGTCCCGGTCAGAACAGCCAGAAAAACCAGGCACACCCCCCACAGCCGGACGCCGGACAGCCGTTTGCTCCGGGGGATAATGTATACCAGGCACGCCAGCCATTCCGCGATGGCCGTATGCAGGCCGGGCATGGTGCTGTACAGTTCCGCGCTCATGCCTTCATCCCTCCGATATACCTGGTCAGCGCCTCCATAAAGGCCCGGTACCTGGGCCTGGAAATGGCCAGGGCCCTGCTGCCGATCATCAGTTCGGATTTTTCCACCCGGTCCACCCGCGCCAGATTGACCAGATAGCAGTTGTTGCACCGGAAAAAGGACTGTCCGGCCAGCAGCTCCTCGATGTTTTTCATGGATTCCCGGAGGGTGAAATCCCCCTTGTCCGTATGGATCACGGATAAATGGTTGTTGGTTTCGACGTAGGTGATCTCCCGGACGTCCAGCCGCATCATCCCTTTTTCGGTCGGCAGCGTGATATAGACCGACGCCCGGGCGGTCAGCTTTTTTTCGACCCTTTGGAGCAGCGTCCTCAGCATCAGCTCGTTGACCGGCTTTAAGACAAAATCAAAGGCGTTGACGGAATACCCCTTGATGGCATAATTCGCCAGGTTCGTCACGAAGATCAGAAAGACGTCTTCATCGAGCGCCCGCAGCCGTTTCGCGGTTTTCAGCCCGTCCATCCTTTTCATCTGGATGTCCAGGAAAACCAGGTCATATTTCGCGCTGTACGCTTCCACGATCAGGTCCCCGTCTTCATATTCATCGATCTGGTACCGCTGCTTGTTTCCTTCGTAATACCGGTCAATATACACCGACAGCTGCCTGCGCACGGAGGCATCGTCTTCCACAATCGCGATATTCATCGGCCTTCCTCCCTTGCAGTATGGGGTATAACCTTCCCGCTTTTTCATTCAGCTTTATTATACATGTTTGTCTTTTTTCGCGCAAGTCCGTATTATACCGGCAAAAACGGCCATCCATCCGCCGCGCCTGATGTGCCGCCTGCCGGATAAAAGTACGAAGACAGCCCCCGGAAGAAGGGAAAAAGACTATTTTTGAAACAGAAAAACCGCCGAAACTTTCGTTCGTTTCAGCGGTTTATTTGGCTCCCCAGGTAGGGCTCGAACATAAGAGGAACACAGCACACAGGAAATAAAAATAGCCTGTTGCGTCAATGCTTTTTGATGATAAAAGTCATTTACCCGGGTAGGCGTTTATGCAAGAATAGTCAAAGAAGGTCAAAGGGAATGAAAGAGATATAGCAAAGATAGCAGAGGAAGGCGGGGGTATCAGCATGAAAGGAACCATCATAGGCCAACAGGTTTTTCAGGTGGACGCACTCAGACCGCATGAGCGGAACGGATATTTCTTTGATGACATGGACGGCGAGAAGTGGCGGGAATTTTTGGATTCAGTCGCGAAACACGGCGTTATTAACCCGCCTGTTGTGACGGAAGACGGGCGGATTATTTCAGGACACCAGCGGGTCAGGGCTTGTCGGGAATTGGGAATACCCGGAATCAGTTGCACGGTAGAGCGCTTCCAGGACAAGACAGCGGAGGAAGTCGCGCTGATTGAAAGCAACATCAGGCAGAGGGGCGTTATCAATTCGCCAAACGTAAAACTGGGGCGGATACTCAAAGTGCTGGAGGATGCCCAAGGGGCGGGAGTAGGTCAGCCGTCAGGCCGTTACAAGTTGGCACGGGAGAGGCGGAAAGAAATCTATTGTCAGCTAAACATTGACAGGAAAACAGCCTGCCGGGCGCGGGGGATGGCGCGGATGCCGGACAGCCTGCAAGAAATGACTATTGCGGGAAAGCTGGACGCAACAACCGCCTATGAAGATATTATCAAGCTCACAGACGAAGAGCAGGCCAAACTTGCGCGGCAGTTGATGGACGGGGACACATACGCCAGGAAGGAAATACGGGCCATTATAGGCGCGTTGCCAGACGCAGAGAGGCTAAGAGAAATTGAAGCGCGGATCATGGAAGCGCACAGGATGCAGGAAGAAACGGAGCTTGATTTACGTCAGAAGTTGCAGGAAACACAGCGCCGGGAGCGGAATACATATGAAGCGCTGCAGGCCGAAAAGAAAGCGCACCGGAAGACAGAACGCAACTATGAGAAGAAAATGGAATTGCAGGAACGGTACATGCTGGACTATCTCAGGCAGACCGATACAGAAATAGTTGTCGGAGCCTGTCAGGCGCTATGCAGAGCGCTGTACACCATTTCAGACCGGGAAGACACGATAGAAGGGGGCGGAGCGTATGACGCAGTAAACGAAGCAATGCAGGCGTTGGAAAACGTCAGGAAGCGAATTGCATTACCGGAAGGGGAAACAGCATGAAAGAAATCAGGGGTGGTTATATGTTACCGAAGGAAGCAAAAAAATGGGAAGCAACGGCGTTGTTTGAAGATTTACTCAGACGGACGCAGGAGAACGGCGGTATCTTTTTTGGGGTGGATACCTCCAGCATGTACACAAAACTGGAAAATCTGCAAAGCAACCAGGCCAGACTGACAGCCGCACAAAAACGCTATTACAGGGAAAAGTGGGAGTGGCCTTTTGACATTGATTACCGCTTGCATTACGGCAGGGACGCAGAAACACCGGGCGGAACTGTGTACCATGAAGTCAAGGCAATGGAACGGACGCTGGAGGCTGACAAAGAATACTCTATGCAGTATGGAGGGATGGACGAAGAGGGGAATTATCTGTTTGGGCCAGCGGAAGGGCTGTGGCAAGGGTGTGAGACATTCACAACGCACACACGGGGAAAAATTCCTGTGGAGATCGTCGGAAATTACACACTACTTGCCAAGTATGGCGCGAAGCTGAAAAGGGTCAACGGCGCGTGGATTTGTGAGCCGGGAAGAGAACAAACAGATACAGTACCGGACACGGACATAGCAAGCTGTCACACACCGGGCGAACCGTGGCCTATCAAAGGCAGTTTTAAGGCAAACTTTTTTCACTTCTATTTGCCCATGATGCCGCACAACGAGGGACGCAAAAGGGCAGAACAAGACGAGGTGGAGCGGATGCAGGCCCATACCAGGCCGGGGGACAAGTTGATTATTGAAGCGCCTGCGGGCTTGTTTATCACAATATCCCAGCGGGTCGAGCAGGAATTGTGGAATGTTTCGCTTGAGCATTTAGCGCAGGAGTTTGACCGAGTGGAGCAGGCGCGGACGTTACAGGAACGGCGTGAAGTGCTGGAGGAATATTTTGCCAACCCAGACGAGCCCCCGAAACTGACAAAGCCCAGCGGCGAAACAGTCGAAATCAAAAAGGTAGTGAACGGCATTAACGTACTTGTACCCGCCACAAAGCTTGTGCAGGCGTTTGAGCGGGCGTTGGGAAGCGCCAGGAACGGCGGATTTGACCAGGCTTTGCTGGAGGTTAGGCCGGTCGTACGCTTTATCAGGAATGGGGACAGCGCACAGACAGAAGAGATTGAAGCGGTCGAGAACGGGCGCGAATACTGGATACCGAAGGGATTGCAGGACGTATACTTTAACGGCGGGGCGCTGAAGCGCGAAATACAGGGGTATTGGGATGACAGGCCGGAGCGGGTGCAGACAGCCACAGACGGCACAGCGATGCCGGGGCGCAGGCTGTTAGGGCAGGCGTTTGGGTTTGAAAGCCGCATCAGGCAGTTTCACGTTGTCGCGCCTGAACCGGCGCAGGAATGGAAGCAGGGCGAAGAATAAAGCCGCATACCATCGGGGGGCGTTGTGCAATGCGCTCCCCTTTTTTGATGCCCAGGGTAAGCAATGGAAGCGCGGAAAAACGCAGTATCAAATAATTAGTAGGGTTAGAGAATCAAAACCCATTGCCGAGCAAGTCAACCCGTGATAAAATAGCCGGGAGCGGTCCCCAGAGCGTTGACGCGCCAGAGGGGATGACCGCTCCCGGCTCACGTTGCCGGACAGACAAGGGACGGAGGGGCGGCTTGCAATGGGATACGGCATATCACGAGAGGTCTATATCAGCCGCATACAACGCGTTACAGCGCTGCTGAAGGGGCCGGAGCTGGCGGACTATCCCAGCTTAACAAAGCTGCTGGAGACGCGCACAACGCGCCCAAAGAAGCCATACAGGGAATACTTGAGGGAGCTACTGACGCACATTGCCGCAACCGTTGAGCTGGGCAAGCCCACAGAGATCATCAACAACGGGGACGCTGTAGCCGCCTACGGGCTGACCATCAGCAGACATTTTCTTGCAAAGCTGTGGGGCTGTAGCTACGAAGTAGCGGGTAACGTCAGCATGATACTTGCCTGCACACTTTGCATTAACCGCCGAACCAGCCGGGACGAGGAAGCGTTACAGAAACTGAAGGCCAGGAGCCAAGAGACGGAGAGTGAATACCCGCACACCATTTACGCCTATTGGGTTGACGGCTGGACGCAGGCACAGTTAGAAGCGAAAGAAAAACACGCCCAAGCATGGATTGACGCAGGAAAGAAGCGGGGCGGACTAAGCAAGCACGAAGCTATCAGCATATGGGGGCAGACTGTAGCGGATGCCATCTCTCAGGACGGCAGACAGAAGAAATCAAAGCGCCGGGAGCAGGAGCAGAGACTTGCACGGGCTTATGAAGCCGTCATCAACACGAAGGAAGCGGGAGCGCCAGTCACCAGGACAGAGCTTGAGGAGTACTTGAAGAAGTCTGTACCGCGAAAAGAGAAGGGACAGCCCACAATTGAACGGGAAACAGCGGACAGATGGAAGCACTACCAGGAAGCAGAAAGGCCGTTTGAAGAACAGTGGACGCATAAGCCGCCCAGGACAAAGGCGTCTATACGGGCGGAGATCAGGGAGCGCCGGGAGCAGGAGTACAAGAAGCGCTGCCGGTCGTGTTTCAACTGCTGGTGGCGGGAAGGGAAGACGCAGTTATTAGTTGATTACGGGCTTGAGTACAGGCCATTATCAGGGCCGGAGAAAGCTTATTATGGCATAGCCGGAAAGAATGTTTGGGGGCTTGTACCGAGATCTTGAGCAAGGACAGTGGAGGCCACCAGGAATAGCCGAGAAGCGAAGAGAGCGAAGAAAAAACGTTGATGATACAGACATAACGGCGTATGAACTAAGAATACAGAGGGAATATAATGCCATAATGGTAGGGTTTACCGGAGAGGGTGAACCCTTTTTGTTCTGATCACCCGCACGGCCATGCAGACCAGGCGGGCGTTTGCGCTGGAGCCAGCCAGCGCAACGCGCAAACACCGCCAAATTCAAGCGGAGCCGGAGCCGTGCGGGCAGCGGAGACCGTTTCAATAGGACATACCCCAGCGACACAGTGAAAAAAGGCAGAAAAGCATTTCACACGGGTTAAAATTTTCTTTTGAAATATTTCATAAAATAAGATTTACCCTATTGACACACTTTGAAAAAGGTGCTATACTGATACCATCAAAGCAAGGGAGGACACGAAAGTGGCAAAAATCGGTTACATCAGGGTTAGCACCCAGGAGCAGAACACAGCAAGGCAGGACGCGAAGATCAACAACGAGACATGCGACAAAGTGTTTGCCGAAAAGATTTCAGGCAAGAGCACGGACAGACCACAGCTTAAAGCCATGATGGACTATGTACGAGAAGGGGATACCGTGATAGTTGAGAGCTACAGCCGTTTCAGCCGGAACACAAGGGACTTGCTTGAGCTTGTCAGCGAGTTAGACCGCAAGGGCGTTGCTTTTGTCAGCCTGAAAGAGAACGTGGACACCACAACCCCACAGGGGCGGCTTATCTTCACCATATTTGCAGGGCTTGCGCAGTTTGAGCGGGAGCAGACGCTTGAACGTCAGGCGGAAGGCATAGCCGAAAAGAAGCGGGAAGATGCAGAGCGTAAAGCTGCAGGACTGGAGCCGCTCACCTATAAAGGCCGTCAGCCCATCAGCATTGATGAAGAGGCGTTGCTCAGGGAGTGCAAGCGCTGGCGGGCGGGAGAGCAGACGGCGCGGGAAACCATGAACAAGCTGAACCTGAAGCCGAACACCTTTTACAGGCGGGTTAAAGAGTTGGGGCTGTAACTAGCCTCAGCCTTTGTCTGTCAGTGCCCTGTAGAGCTGCCTTTCTTCACACCCTTATAAGATATCGGCCTGATGTGTTGAGGCCCCTCCACAGAGCGCTCAGACGGGCAAAAGACATATGCCAGCACGGGGACAGTAAAAGGCATTGCTGATTGTTTATCAGTAGCCTGCCGCTGGAGCAAGTTAATCTTCCAGAGCCGCTCCATTAGAATAAAGCTCAGAGACACCGTTATTGTTCGAAAACTAATACGCTTGATCAAACAGTTAGCATATTGTATAATACAGCCACTATGAAAGTGAAGGGAGCTCACAATGATGGGGCACAAAAAAAGTATAGCTGCAGGCATAAGGAAGTATACAACAATGGGAAATGGAATCCGGTTATTTGCAACCATACTGATGATAATATGTATTATTACGGGTTTTATCATAGTTAACGCGAATAGAGACCCTACTTATTGTTTTGTTGGCGCATTAATCATGATGCCATTACGCTGGTTTGGTGAGTTATGTTTACGTGTAACAGATCTGCAATCATCACTCAACGATATTGAAGAGAAGCTCGACAGTATGATCAGTCTCAACCGCAAAGAAAAGATAATTGATAGCTTGCCTGATCAAGAGCCACCAGAGAGCTATTATGCACCTCCAGCAAATAGGAGGGCTGGTAAAGAGCCGCCGGAAAGCTATTATGCTCCACCGTCAAGAAGGCTAAAGGACAAAGAGCCGCCAGAAAGCTACTATGCACAATCGGCAGAAGAATATCACCGTAACCAGCAAAAATATCGCTAAGTTGCCATCATGTCCCCGGAAAAGTCAAAGATAGTCAGCGGAACCCGTTGACAAGTTGCCGGAACCGTGGTATTTTGGAAAGTGGGGAAATATTGCCCCAGCACACCGTAAGACCAACACGGAAAAACCGTCATGTTTCCCGACGCTATTATAGGGGGTGAGTGAAAACGGACTTTGAAAGCCCCAAAGCAGAAGAGAAGTGGTGGGACGAGCTTGTGAGTGACTTGCAAGACCCCGAGCGTAAAAAACAGATAATTGAGCGTACTTTGGGGCAGATTGAGCAGGCGCTTGAGCAAAACAAAAAACAAGCCGAGCGGCACAAGTTACTTGCAGAAGCAATGCTTGCCGAAGAACAGCAGAAGACCGCAGAAATAGCGCTTGAAGCGGAAAGAGCCAAACAGCAGATAGCCGCAGACCGTTTGCGGCAGATGCAGGCGAACCTTGACAACAGCACAGCAGAAAGCATTGACGTACCAGGCGGGAAGGACGAAGAAATGAGACATCGCGGAACCTTTACCGCCGCAGACGGAAAGCCCCACACCGTCACCGCAGATTCAGCCAACGAGCTTGTGCAGAAGGTGTATAACCTTGCGCTGTCGCTGCCGACAAGCACGACAGCCCAGGCGGAGAAGCCAACGCTGACAGTTGGAGAGTATGCGCGGAGATGGATTGAACTGCAGAAAGAAAGCCTGAAGGCGTCAGGCTGGGGAAGCAAGCAGGAAACTCACCTGAACAAGCATATACTGCCGCTGATTGGACACCAGGACATATCACGGATCACGAATAGCGACATCAAGTCAGCCATTACGAAGATGAAGAAACCGAACGGTAAGCCCTACGCGAAGAGTTATTATAGCGCGATTTTGGGAACCATCAACACCATGTTTAACCAGGCTGTTGCGGACGGCGTTATTTCAAGAAGCCCTATGGACGGGGGTAAACGATTCAAAAACCCAGGGGTTAGCGTCATAAAAGAAGACGAAGACAGATTGACTGACGCAGAAGTTACGGCTATCTATGCGGAAATTCTCCCGAAAGTACCGCCAGAAGAAAAAATGGTTCGCTTGTTCCTTGCCTGCGCTCCCATAATGGGGTTAAGGCGTCAGGAGTGGGCCGCGCTGACATGGGAAAACGTGGTGGATTTGTTCGGGGACAAACCGCGCTTTTACATCGCACAGAAGGTGGTTTACAACGGGGAAGCCGGAAACATTGGTGATTTACAGCCGGGAGCCAAGACTGAAAGCGGCATACGCTGGGAATATATCCCCGAGATAGCGCTGCCGTTTGTACGGGAAGCCATGCCGGAAAACCCGCACGGCTTTGTACTCAGGGGCAGACGTTATAACCCTGACGGGGAAACGTGGATTTCTGAAAACGCTTTTGATTACCTTGTTCAACAGGCAACGTCTTATCTCCCCGAAGCAACCCGAGAACGTATCAAAAAACTGACTGCACACAAGGGCCGCAGGACGTTCACGGACACAGGACGCCGCGCGGGCGTTGATTCACGGGTCATAGGAGCCAACGCCGGGCATTCTCCCAGGGATATTCACGCTGTCACCGAAGGCGTTTATATGCGCATCAGCGAAGACGAGAAAGCCCAGGGACAACAGAAGATCAGCGACTATCTGACCGCGAAGGTCAGAGAAACCGAGAAACACGGGTAGGTATAGTTTTTACATGAAAACCAGCACGGCAAACATGACGAAACCGCCTGCATTATCAACCGTTTTTCAGACACCCGCATACACGGATTTTTACATCAAAACCAATGGCAGAGCACTCAGCCACACCGAAGAGCAAAAGGGCCAGGGTCAAAAAAGCCTGATAGAGCAAAGAAAAACGGCAGACTTTACAGCCTGCCGCGAGTGGCTCCCCAGGTAGGGCTCGAACCTACAACCCTTCGGTTAACAGCCGAATGCTCTGCCATTGAGCTACTGAGGAATATCGGGAAAGCAGCGCTTTCCCTATGGAATCCGGCAACGTTCTACTCTCCCGGGCCGTCACCAGCCAAGTACCATCGACGCTGAAGGGCTTAACTTCTGTGTTCGGGATGGGAACAGGTGGAACCCCTTCGCTATTGTCACCGGAAATGGTAGCTTTTTCTTCCGAACCTTGACAACTGCACACTGTTTCTTTGAGTTTTTCTCTTACACCTTCCAT
>CAMJXZ010000007.1 GCA_946409855.1 uncultured Clostridia bacterium
CGAGAGGCAAATCCGTTCGGGGGGTTCCGTAGGGGGGTCGCAAGACCCCCCTGCGCTACCTGTTCAGTCTTTGACTGAACAGGTACCTTTAAAAGAGCTTCATGCCGACCATCGTGCCCACGCCCATGATCACCGCGGCCAGGAGCACGCCCAGCACCACGGCCAGGACGGAGGTCTTGAAATCCATGTCCAGGATGCTGGCCGCCAGCGTCCCGGTCCAGGCGCCGGTGCCGGGGATCGGGATCCCCACAAACAGCATCAGCGCAAGGAACAGCCCCTTATCGCTTGCTTTCTTCCTGAGCTTTTCCCCGCCCCGGTGCCCCTTTTTCAGGCACCAGGAGAAGAACGGCCCGATGAACTTTTTATCCTTGCCCCATTCCAGCACCTTGCGGGCGAAGAAGAAGATCACCGGCACGGGCAGCATGTTGCCCACCACGCAGACCGCGTACGCCGGCAGGGTGGGGATCCCGCTGGCCAGCGCGTATGGCAGCCCGCCCCGCAGCTCGATCAGCGGCACCATGGAAATCAGGAAGGAAATCAGATAATGTTTGAGCATGCTGTCTCCCGTTTATATCGTCAGCAGCCGGCCGCAGGTCTCGCATTCGACCTCCTTGCCGGACTGAACGTCCTTGACCACCCCGGAGGGCAGGGACATGTTGCAGCCGGTGCACTGGCTCCCGTTCAGGCGCGCCAGCGGCGGGAAGGCGTGATGGCGGATGGTGTTGTACTTGTCCAGCCACCCGGGCTCGATGCCCTTCGCCTTCTGCGCGAGCTCCTCCTTATACCGGTTCAGCTCCTCGTTTTTCTGCTTGTATTCCTCGTCGTAGGTCGTCTTGAGCTTGTCAAACTCGCTCTTGGCGCGGGCGGCGCGGACCTTGACGTCGTACTGCAGACGGTCGCGGTCCTGGGCGTCCTTGCGGATGCGCTTGATCTCGGCCTCGTACTCGTTCAGGTTGCTCATCATGCGCTGGGCGTCGCTCAGGTAGCGCTCCGCCTGCTCGACGTTCTCCGCGTCGTTGTTTTCCATCTTTTTGACCAGGTTGGCCAGCTGATCCTCCACCAGCTTCACCGCGTCCTCCAGCACCTCCAGCCGGTCCTGCATGGTCGCGACCTCTTCCTCGATCCGCTTGATGGTGTTCTGCTGCTCCAGCAGGTAATCACGGTACTTGACCAGTTTCTGCCTGGCAGGCGAACGCTTGATTTCCTTGGCCACCGCTTCCGCCCTGATGTCCGTCTGCTGATAGTCCCACAGCAATTCCAGTTGGTTCATAAACAACCTCCTCATTGATCCAGCGCGCCGGAAAACGGCACACATGATGTCTCTTTCACCTGGCAGTAGAGCCCGTCCCGCGAGAGCTTCTCGCGCAGGCACGACGCCAGCGCCGGGATCATCGGCGCCTCGCTGGCGTAATGACCGGCCTCGAAGATCACCATCCCCCGGGCGACGGCGTCGGTGATCTCGTGATGCTTGATTTCGCCCGTGCAATAGGCCTGAGCCCCGCAGGCCTCAGCCTCCCGGTATCCCTCCCCGTAGGCGCCGCCCGCGAAGGAGATCACCCGGATCATCCGGTTCCGATCCCCGTACATCCGCAGCGGGGCGCGCAGGACGGCCCGGATCTTTTCCGCGGCCTGCGCGGCGGACACGGGCTCCGGCCACCGGCCGGTAAAGAGGTAGCCGCTCTGTGAAAGGTCCTGAACGCCCAGGGCACGGGCCGCGCAGGCGCTGCCGCTCAAGACCGTTTTGTCCCAGTTGGTGTGGGCGCTGATCAGGCTGATGTCCTTTTGGATCAGCGCCCGCAGAACCGTCGATTCCGGCTCCTCGTCCGTCAGCCGCCGGACCCCGCGGAACAAAAGCGGGTGGTGGGAGACGATGAGCTGCGCGCCCAGCCTTTCGGCTTCCAGCACGGTTTCCATCGTCACGTCCAGGGAGCACAGGATGGTTTTTACCTCCTGCTCCGCCCGGCCCACCAGGAAGCCGGCGTTGTCAAAATCCTCCGCCGTGTCAAAGGGCGCGAGGTCGTCCATATACGCACGGATCGTGCGGACGGTCGGGCTAGGCATCGTCCAGTTCCTCCCGGATCCACTGTCGTTTCTCTTCCCCCGCCGGGCCGCGCTCGGCCGCCCAGTCCAGGGCTTTCTTCTGAAGGTAGCGGCGGTATACGTCATCAAAGGGCTTTTTGAGCAGCACCGGCCCCAGCGCCAGCTCCTTTTCCGTATACCCCGTCCCTTCGCCATAGCGGGCCAGGAGCACCGGGTAAAAATGCCCGCCCGCTTCCGTCATGCGTTCCTGCTCGATGCGGTACCCCAGTTCCATCAGCGTCCTGCGCAGGGACGTGATCCCGGAATTGGCGGACAGCACCAGCGCGCACCCGCGGAGCAGATGCGCCTGTTCCGTCAGAATATTCCGGATGGTGACCCCGCCCATGCCCAGGATGGCGGCAGCCTCAACCGGCTCCCCCACAGGCAAAAAGCCGTCCCCTGCCCCGAAACAGACGCGGCCGGACAGCCCGCTTTGGGCCATCAGCCGGCGCGCCTTTTCCAGGGAGGGGGCGCTGATATCCGTCACCCACATCCTGTCGGCGATGCCGCGTGTCAGCAGCGCGTGCGTCAGATACCCGTGATCCGCGCCGATGTCCGCCCCGACATGCACCCGGGGGAACATCTCCGCCGCCGCTTCCAGCCGGGGATCCAGCTGTTTTTCCCGCATCAGTCCAGATAATCCTTGAGCTTCTTGGAGCGGCTGGGATGGCGCAGCTTGCGCAGGGCCTTCGCCTCGATCTGGCGGATGCGCTCACGGGTGACGTTGAATTCCTTGCCGACCTCTTCCAGCGTGCGCTGGTGGCCGTCGTCCAGCCCGAAGCGCAGGCGCAGGACCTTCTGTTCCCGGTCGGTCAGGGTGTCCAGCACCTCGGCCAGCTGCTCCTTCATCAGCGCGTGGCTGGCCGCTTCCGCCGGCGCGGGGGCGTCGTCGTCGGGGATAAAGTCCCCCAGGTGGCTGTCCTCTTCCTCGCCGATCGGGGTTTCCAGGGAAACGGGCTCCTGGGCGATCTTGATGATCTCCCGCACCTTGTTTTCGCTGATGCCCATCGCCTTGGCGATTTCCTCCGGGGTGGGCTCGCGGCCAAGCTCCTGCAAAAGCTGCCTGGAGACCCGGATCAGCTTGTTGATGGTTTCCACCATGTGCACGGGGATGCGGATCGTGCGGGCCTGGTCCGCGATGGCGCGTGTGATCGCCTGGCGGATCCACCAGGTGGCGTAGGTGGAAAACTTGTAGCCCTTGCGGTAGTCGAACTTTTCGACCGCCTTGATCAGGCCCAGGTTGCCCTCCTGGATCAGGTCCAGGAACAGCATGCCGCGGCCCACGTAGCGCTTGGCGATGGAAACCACCAGGCGCAGGTTGGCTTCCGCCAGCTGGCGCTTGGCTTCCTCGTCCCCTTCCTCCATGCGCATGGCCAGCTCGGTTTCCTGGTCCGCCGTCAGCAGGGGCACCTTGCCGATCTCTTTCAGATACATCCGGACCGGATCGTCGATGCTGATGCCCTCGGCCAGCGTGGCGTCGGGCAGCACCACGGACGCGCCGTCCGGCTCCCCGTCGTCCGCACCCTTGCGCACGGCGATCCCCTGGTCCGCCAGGCTTTGCAAAACATTTTCAAACTGCTCAGGGTCCACGTCCAGAGACGAAAGCCGGTTGATCACCTCGTCATAGGTCAGGAAGCCTTTGGATTTGCCCAGTTCAAAAAGTTCATTGAGCTTTTGCTGCTTTCCGTCAGTCTTTTCGCTCAATGTATTCATGTCATTCTGCCCCTTTCATATGGTTCGGTTGTTTCAGCTTCGTCATTTCGGCGTTCAGTTCCATCACCCGGGTCAGCGCCGCCCGGCGCTTTTCCGGATCCGTTTCGGCGGATGCCTGCCTGCGGGCGGCCTCCCATTCCTCCGTCAGCCGGTTCAGCCGGAGCCGGCGCAGACAGTCCGTCGCGACCGTCAAAGCGTCTTCTTCCTGCTGGAACGCCTGCTCGGCGAACACGGACGCCGCCAGATCCCTTTCTTCCACCGAGGCGTCTTCCAGGATCGCCGCGGGAGACTGGCCGGAAAGCAGCTTCTGCGCGATCCGCCTCAGCCCTTCGTCTTTCAGGTCTTCCGGCCGGAACAGGTCTTTCGGCATATGCCCGACGGCCAAAAGGGACACAGCCATCCGCTCCGCCGCCCGGCCCGGGTCGCGCCCGGCGGCCGAATCGCGCCCGGCGGCCGGGCCGCTCCGTACGGCGGACCGCGCCCGGGTCTGCCCGGACGGCGCCTCCGCTCTCCCGGGGGCCGCCGCCCCGACCTGCGCCAGCACCGTTTCCCGGTCAAAGCCGGACCGGGCGCAGACGTCCCGGACGTACACTTCCCGTTCCACCGGCTCCGAAACCCGGCGGATCTCCTCCGCGGCCGCTTTGACATACTCGATCCGGCCCTCGTCGCCGGTCAGATCGCTCCTTTCCAGGAGCCGGGTCAGCCGGTAGCGGGCCGGGTTCATGGGCTTCAGGGCGTCAAACGCCTCGATCCCCCGCTGGCGGATGAATTCATCCGGGTCCAGTCCGTCGGGAAAATAAAGGACCCTGACAGCAACCCCGGCCTCCTCAAAGATGGTCAATGCCTTTTCGATGGCGTGCTGTCCGGCCTCATCCCCGTCGTATCCGACCCAGACTTCGGGCGCAAAACGGCCCAGCAGCTGCGCCTGCTCCGGTGTCAGCGAAGTGCCCAGCGTAGCGGCCGTTCCGCGCACACCGGCCTGCGTCAGCGTCACCACATCCATGTACCCTTCCACCAGCAGCACCCTGTCCAGGTGCCTTTCTTTGCGCAGAAGGTTGGCGGCAAACACGCCCTTGCGTTTGTTGAAGACCGGTGTATCCCCAGTATTCAGGTATTTGGGCGGCAGATCCTTTTCAAGGGTCCTGCCCCCGAATGCCAGGACATTCCCGAACTGGTCGATGATGGGAAACATCGCCCGGTCCCGGAAAAAATCCCTGGCGTCTTGATCGTCCCTGCCGGCGCTCAGGCCGGCGCTGATCAGTTCTTCCCTGGTAAAGCCCTGTTCCGTCAGGGCGCGGGTCAGACGGTTCCAGTCCCGCGGGCTGGCCCCCAGGCCGAACCGGCGGATGATGCCGTCCTCCAGCCCCCTGCCGTATAAGTAATCCAGAATCTTTTTGCCTTCGTCCGTCCACAGGTACCGGTGGTACCAGGCGGCCGCCTCCCGGTTGGCGCTGAGCAGCCGGTCCCGCCGGCTGCGTCTTTCCTCCCACCCGGGGTCCTCCACCATTTCCGGCAGGGGCATGTGCATCTGGTCCGCCAGACGCTCCACCGCTTCCTGATAGGGCAGGTGCTCGGCTTCCATCAGGAACTGCACCACGTTCCCCCCGGCCTTGCAGCCGAAGCAGTAATACAGGTTCAGTTCCGGCGAAACGGAGAAGGAAGGCGTCTTTTCGTGATGAAACGGGCACAGGCCCCAGTATTTCCTGCCGTTCCGTTTCAACTGGACATAAGGAGAAACCACCTGAACGATGTCCGCCTTGGCGTACAGTTCATCCAGCCATCCGGCCGGATATCGTCTCATGGCCATGCGATCACCCTTTGTGTATGTTCGCCGCGTTTTGTTTTTTTCCTGCAGAGAAAAAATTTCCACATGTTAATTTTCATCTGTCGGACAGAAGGCCGCCCTCACCGGGAAAACGCCTCCGGCAGGAACAAACCGGTATACTGGCGCACGGCGTAGCGGTCCGTCATGCCGGATATGAAATCGGTCACCGCCCGCTCCGTTCCCTCCTGATAGGAAATCTCCACATATTCCAGCGGCATTTCCCCCGGGTTTTCCAGATAGTAGCGGAACAGCCCCCGGATCACGTGGTCGCACCGGGCCTCTTCCGCGCTGCGCCAGCTGTCCCTGTATACCTTTTCAAACAGAAAGGCGCGCAGGGCGTCGGTGGCGTTCTGGACGGAGCGGCTCATCCGGATTTCCGAAAGGTCCGCGCTTTCCGTCACGATATCCCGGATCATGGTGTCGATCCTTTCGCCGTGGGTATAGCCCAGCACCTTCAGGCAGTCCTCCGGCAGCTCGTACGTCCGCAGCACCCCGGCGCGCAGAGCGTCGTCGATGTCGTGGTTCATATAGGCGATCCGGTCCGCCCGGGCGACGCAGCGGCCCTCCAGGGTCATGGGCTGCCGGCTGCCGCTGTGGCAGAGGATGCCGTCCCGCACCTCGCGGGTCAGGTTCAGGCCCTTGCCGCCGTTTTCCAGCCGCGTAACCACCCTTAGGCTCTGCTCGTTGTGCCGGAAGCCGTCGGCGCACAGCTCGTTGAGCGTCCTCTCCCCGATGTGGCCGAAGGGCGTGTGCCCCAGGTCGTGGCCCAGGGCGATGGCCTCCGTCAGGTCCTCGTTGAGGAAAAGGGCCCGGGCGATCGTGCGCGCCACCTGGGCGACCTCCAGGGTATGGGTCAGGCGGGTGCGGTAATGATCCCCCTCCGGGGCGATGAAGACCTGCGTCTTGAACTTCAGCCGCCGGAAGCTCTTGCAGTGCAGGATCCGGTCCCGGTCCCGCTGGAACTCCGTCCGCAGGTCGCAGGGCGTCGCCGGGTATTCCCTGCCCAGGGTGTCCCTGCTCTTTTGCGCGCGGGGGGACAGGCACATTTCTTCCCGCTTCTCCAGCTGTTCCCTGACCGTCATAAGCACCCTCCCCGACAATCGTCCGGTTCCCATGGTCCTGTGCCCGCGCCGGCCCCCGTCCCGGGCGCCGGCCCTGTTTATATACCACGCAAAAGCCAAAAATCCTTTTTTCAAGAAAAAATGGCTTTGAAACGTTTTACCGCCAAGCAAAAAGCGGCCCGGAAAGGACCGCTGTATGAATCGGAAATCCGCCGTGCCGGCCGCGGGCGCCCCGCTTACCGGCCCAGCACCTTTTCCAGCAGGTATTTGCCCCAGCTGAGCGTCTCCCGCAGGTGGTTCTTGAGCCAGTACTCCGGCAGGGTCCTGCCTGCCGCGCCCTGAACGTTCAGCCCCATGTCCCGGGCGATCATCAGCGCCCGGGGCAGGTGGTAGTCGCTGGTGACGATCAGCACGCTGTCCGGCGTCCTGGGCAGGAGCGCCAGGGCGTTCTGGATGTTCTGCCGGGTATTGCCCGACGCGGTCTCCGCCAGCACATCCCCTTCGGCTGCGCCGCTGGCGATCAGCCAGGCGCGCATGACGTCCCCTTCCGGCGCGGGCTCCTGCCCGGCCCGGCCGCCGCAGCAGATGATGGTCTGCGGGCAGGCCCGGTACGCTTCCAGCGCCCGTTCCAGGCGGTATTCCAGCTGCACGCTGGGGGTGCCGTCCGGTTTGACCTGTGCCCCCAGGACGATCATCACGTCCGTGGGCCCGGGCTGCGGCACGCTCTTTTCCGCGATGCAGACATAGGCAAACAGGCCCAGGAAGAGCAGTGCCCCCAGGCCGATCAGCGCAAGCAGGATCCTGATCATCTTCTTCACTCTGAAACCTCTTTTTGATTCAGCAGCCCGTGCTGGGCAAAGCTGTACGTGCCGTCCGCCCCGCAGATCACATGGTCAAACAGCCGGATGCCCACCTTTTCCATCACGTCGGACAGCAGATCCGTCATCTCCGTATCCGCCCGGGAAGGCTCCGCGCTCTGGCCCGGGTGGTTGTGGGTCAGCAGCGCGCCCTGGGCGTTCTGCCTGAGCAGCAGGCTCAGCACCTGCCGGGGATAGACCGCCACCTCGTCCACCGTGCCTTCCGCGATGGCCCGGGCGGCGATGACCCGGAGCCGGGCGTCCAGGCTGACCAGATAGAACCGTTCCTCCGTCACGCCCCTGAACAGCGAGGCGCAGTAATCCCTGGCCTCCCGGTAGCTGGATAGGACCTTCCGTTCCGCCAGCCGGTCGTTTTCGTACATGCGGAACAGGGGCAGCAGCGTCCGGATCAGCATGGCGGCCCCCGGCCCGATTTCGGGCACCTCCGTCAGTTCCTCCTGCCGCGCCTCCAGCACCGCGTGAAAGCTGCCGAAGTGGTCCATCAGCCGGTGGGCGATGGGATTGACGTCCCTGCGGGGGATGGCGTAGGTCAGCAGCAGCTCTAGCGCCTCATGGGGCGCGAAGCCCGTCATGTTGCCGTCCCGGAGAAACCGTTCCCGCAGCCGGTCCCGGTGCCCCTCGTGCACGCTCATGCCCATCCCCCCTTTGCGGCATCATCTTACCATCTTTTCCGCCGTTGTTCAAGTATCCCGGAGAGCGCCGGTCCGTAAAAAAGAGCGGCCGCTTCGATCCTGTTCCCCCGCTTTAGGCTGTCATGCCGGGCACCGTTCATTCAGGCCGTCCGGCCAGGTATTCAATCGCGGCGTCATAGTCATATTCACCGTAAAAGGCATCGGGCTTCGCTTCCCCGTTCATGATGGATACCTGAACCGCTTTAGGCGCGGAATGGAAAGCGGCGCTTCGGCTCTCATACCAAAAACCGCCGCTGTTCTGATACAGCCCGATCACGGTCCTGGTGCTGTATGCGCGCACCGTGTTGGAAGCGTAGATGTTGTCGTAGTTCCCCGTAAAACCGTGCTCCGGGTAAATCAGAACGATCCTGCCGGCTTCCTCCGGCGAGGCGGCCAGGCATTCAGCAGGCAGCGCGTCCAACGCTGTGCTTCTCCCGGGCAGGGAAACCTCCGGGTTCCAGTCATCCCTGCTCTTCCACAGGACAACCAGCCATTTGCCGTCATAATTCTGCGGTATATCGCCGCCGCCGTTCAGCTGCAGCTCCCGGCGCAGCCCGTTCAGCCAGGGAATCAGCATCGCCGCGTCTCCTTCGGCGCAGCGCAGCCTGCAGTTCCAAAGCTGTCCCGGTTCATCCACCTGATACAGTACCTGCACATCATGAATCTCACCGTTTGTTTCCACCGGGAAAACGGCGCTCGGTTCCGCTTCGCCGCCATCGGGGAGCACCAGCAGCAAATCGCGGACGGCCGCCATCAGCGCGTCTTTGTTCACACCGATATCAAAATACAGCTGAACCATCAGTTTCGCGTCATCCGGAACGTTTTTCACGCTGTCCCGGATCACGCTTTCCTCAGCGGTGATCATCCTGGCAGAGCATCTCTTTCCCGCGACGAACAGATCTCCGTCTTCCCAGGAAAAGGGCATCATCATTCCGCGGGCCTGCGAAAGATGCGCAACGGAATACGCCTGATCCTTATATATCAGCTGCCAGTCCGTCCTGTCGTAGTCGGCTTCCACATAGTACAGCAGCCGCGCATACTGTCCGTATGACCTGAATTCGAACGGCATATAGGTTTCTCCGGACGGATCCATCAGCTGAACAAAGTGAAAATATCCCTTGCTTCCGGAGCTGTTGAATCCCGGACGGTTCAGAACCAGACGATCCAGGTTTTTCAGAAGCAGCATGCAGCAGTGATAGGTATCATTCATCTTCCAGATAGAATCGGTGTTATAAATCTCCCGGATCTGGTCAGAATCACAGATAAACGCCTCTGCGGCAAACCGGTAGCCTCCTTCGGACACAAGGATCAGTTCCGGTTCCGCATCCGCAAAAGCCGTGCCCGCGCAAATCATCAGGACGGCAAACAGCAGACACAGACCGCATTCATAAAAATGTTTTCTCATCATGCCTCTCTTCCCTGCCTTTCTGCCTGCATATTCCTTTTCCTGAACGAGTCCCTGCTTTTGCAAGGCCTTTGGGAACCTTAATCCTGTTCCATCCCTCCCGTCTTTTCCAGCCGCAGCAGCCGTTCCTTCCGGCTGAGCCCGCCCGCGTAGCCGGTGAGGCTGCCGTCCGCGCCCACCACCCGGTGGCAGGGGATGATCAGGGAAACGGGGTTCCTGGCGACGGCGCCGCCGATCGCCCGGGCAGACACGGGCGGGAACCGCCGCCATTCGGTCAGCATGGCGGAAATCTCCCCGTAGGTCCTCGTCTGGCCGTAGGGGATTTGAAGCAGCTTCTCCCACACCGCGTGCTGGAACATCGTGCCCACAGGGCGGAGTTTAGGCAGGAAACCCGGGTCCCGGCCGCTGAAATACACGTCCAGCCAGCGGATCGTTTCCTCAAAGACCGGCAGCATCCGCCCCCGGCGCGTCTCCTCCAGCCCCCGGCCAAAGTGCTTCTGCCCGTCAAACCAAAGCCCGGCCAGAGCGTCTGTGTCCCCGGCCAGGGTGATGCCGCCCAGCGGCGAATCCAGATGATACAGGTCGGTCATCGGCTTGCTCCTTCTTTCAATCAGATCAGCCCGGCCAGCAGGCTGACCGCGCCGCACAGCGCCATCGTCAGGATCGGGCTCCATCTGGCCTTCCGCAGGGCCAGGAACGCCGCGGCGGCCAGCGCCGCCTGCAGCCAGCTGACGCTGTCCATTTGGACCGCGGAAGCGCTCCCGAAGACGGCCTGCAAAAGCATGTTGACCCCGGCCGCGAGGATCAGCGCCGCCACCGCCGGACGCAGGGTCTTAAGCGCCCCCTGCAGCACCGGCAGCTCCCGCCAGCGCGTGTACAGATAGGACAGCAGCGACACGATGACCAGGGACGGCAGGATGCAGCCGGCGGTCGCCGACAGCGCGCCGGGCAGGCCGGCCACCTGCATGCCCGCGAAGGTTGCTGCGTTGATGGCGATCGGCCCCGGCGTCATTTCCGCGATGGCCGCCAGGTTCATGAACTGGTCCGCCGTGAGCCAGTGCTGCAGGTCCACCGTCTGGGCGCGGATCAGGGGGATCGCCGCGTACCCGCCGCCGATGGAAAACAGGCCGATCTGCAGGAAGCTCCAGAAAAGGCGCAGATAAATCATTCCTCCTTCTCCCCCTTCCCGCGGCGCAGGGATAAAAACGCGCCCAGCAGGGCGGCCGCGAGGATGATCCACACCACGTTCAGGTGAAAAAAGAACGTGGCGGCAAACGCGCCGGCCAGGATCAGCATATGCGCCCATTCCCCGGCCGGGCAGGCTTTTTGGGTCAGGCTCAGCGCCGCGTCCAGGATGACCGCCGCCACCCCGGCCTGCATCCCTTTGAGGAGCAGCGCCACCGGCCGGCTTTCCGAAAACCGCCGGTAAAACAGCGAAACGACGGATAAGATGGCCACCGGCGGGATCACCGTACCCAGCACCGCCGCCATCATGCCGGAAAACCCAGCCGCCTTCCGCCCCAGCAGGATCGCCGCGTTCACGGCGATCGGCCCGGGGGCGGACTGCGCCAGGGCGGTCATGTCCAGCATTTCCTTTTCATCGATCCAATGAAGCTGATCCACGAACCGGCGTTTCATGAAGGTGACGATCACAAACCCGCCGCCGAAGGTAAAGGCGCTGATGTACAGCATGCTCAAAAAAAGCGTCAGCAGTTTCCTGTTCCGTGACACGGCCCGTCCTCCCCGGCGGCTTGGCGCCGCGGGGATCCCTCCTTTATTCCGATTCCTGCTGGAACTGTACGCCCCGTCCGGTCCCCCGGATGTGCGCCGCGTCGTTGAACAGCTCGACCCGCGGGTGCACGTATTCCCCCGGACGGACCGGGAACTCCAGGATGATCACGGAGGTGTAGTCATAAGGAAACACCGTGCAGACGTAGGGAAACGGGAGATGAAGCAGGTGGGACAGCGCGCAGGCGCCGGACCCGCCGTGGCTGAACAGGGCGACGGTCTCGTCCCGGCCGCTTTCGCACAGGAACCTGCTCCCCTCGTGCCGGTAGCCCCGGGACAAAAGCAGTTCGTCGATCTTCCCGGCGATCATATCCCAATACCGGAGCGCCGCGTTGCCCGCAAAATACGGGTGTTCCCGCCAGTCTTCCCGGTAAAAATCGAAATTCTCCCGGTCGATCAGCCAGTCCGACAGCGTCCAGGGATGGCCGTTTTCGGGGATGCCCTCACCGCCCCAGGAAATCTCGTGCATATAGCCCAGCACCGTGACCGGCAGCCCGAGCTTCTCCGCCGTAAAGGAGGCCGTTTCCCTCGCCCGGCCGTTGGGAGAAGAATAGATGGCGGTGATCCCCTCCCCGCTCAGCCGTTCCGCGGCGGCCCGGGCCTGGGCCCGCCCGGTCTCCGTCAGGCAGTCGTGCTCATAGTCCGGTTCCCCGTGGCGTACAAAAATGATCCGCATGGATGCTTCCTCCGTCCTCCGGTATGTTGGGGCCGCCCGTTATCTCAGCTTCAGCCCGTGGGCGATGTTCACAATAAAGTCCTGCACGTTGGTCACGATGGCGCGGCTGGAGAGGCTGCCCCGGTCGGTCAGCTTGCCCAGCATGAACTCGGAGATGTCCACGCAGTAGAAATATACCGGCCGGACCGTTCCGTCCGCCAGCACCCGGTAGGACGGGGTCATGTTGCCGGTGGCGATGGTGTGGAGCATCGTCGCCATGCAGATGACGGTGGTCGCCTTCCGGACCTGGTCCCGCATGGCGTCCTGCGCCTCGTAGACGTTCCCGTACACGCAGGGCAGGGGGCCGTCGTCCCGGATGGAGCCCGCCAGCACATAGGGCATCCCTTTTTCCTCGCAGGCGGCGATGATGCCGTCCGAAAGATTTTCCTTTTCCAGGAACGCCCGGATGCTGCCGTGATAGCGGATGCGGTTCAGGGTGTCCAGGTGGTTGTAATGGCCGTTGGGCTGGTTTTTCTGGGTGTAGATGTCCTGGCCCAGAGCCGTCTGCAGATAGGCGCCCTCCAGGTCGTGGGTGGCCAGGGCGTTGCCGGCCAGCACCGCGGAGGCGTAGCCGCTGCGGATGATCTGGGAAAAGGCGTCCCGGGCGTCATGGTCAAAGGCGAAGGCAGGGCCCATGACCCAGAGGATCTTCCCGTGCTCCCGCTCGTACCTGAGCAGCTCGTAGATCTCGTCATAGTCCCGGGAAAAGGCGGTTTCCCGGCTCCGCCGCTGGCGGAAGGCGAAGGTTTCCCTGAGCTCCTTTTCGCTCACGAAGCCGTAGGGGTGCACGTAAATGCCCTGGGAACCGTCCTCCGTCCGGCCGCAGACGACCGGGTCCCCCTGTTTGAGCAGGCGGAATTCCCGCACGACGATCCGGCCGTTTTCCCATACGGGCACGCAGTCCATCCGGCTTTCCTCCGCCAGGCGCCACCGGCCCCCGACGCGGAAATATTCCGGGTAAATGCTCATGGCGTGGAAGCCTTCCGGCGCCACCCCGTCCTTGGGGGCGGGCGTCAGCACGCAGTCCGGCGCGCCGGCAAGAGGGCCCTCAGTAAAATCCGGCGCGTGGTATTTGGGCAGCTCAAACATATCGTCATTCCCGCCGGCGCGGCACCGGCCTGTTCTTTATCATGAAACGGGAGCCGCAGATTTTCCCGTTTCGCTATATCTCCCCGATCGCCAGCAGGTTGTCCTTCCCCAGCCCGCAGACAAAGGGATTGGAATCAAACTTCTCACAGAACCGCAGGAAATGTTCTTTCTGTATGGGATCTTTCATGATCCGGACCAGGATCTCCCGGGGAACGGTCCGGGCGTACGCGCCCGGGCCGGAGAGGCGGATGTCCCGCACCCCGAAGGACGCCAGCGTGTCCCGCAGCTCGTCCGGCAGGAAGGTGTACGTGATGCACCAGGGCGCGCCGCCCCGCTCGTATTCGGCGATTTCGGCTTCCCCGCCCATGAGCCCGTCCGAAAGCACCCGTCCGGCATATTCCGGATCAAACGTAAAGCCGCTGACCAGGCTTTCCCGGCTGGACACGCACCGGCGGACATACGGGTCGTCCGCCCCTTCGTCCAGGATGAACTGGTTCTTCTGGATGGGGTTGGCCAGGTAGGGCAGCGTCCCCAGCCGGCTGGACACGCTGAGCATGATCCGCTTCCCCGCGATGCGCACAAGCTCGCCGATCACCCTTTTCTGGTTCGGCCAGGTATAGGAGACCGGGGCGTCAAAGGACATCACCAGGTCAAAGGCCCCGTCCCCGTAGGCGCTCAGATCCTCCAGCGCGCCCCGGACAAAGGTGATCCGGTCCAGAACGCCCGCCTGCCCCGCCAGCTCCCTGGCCTTTTCGATCATCGGCCGGGAAATATCGAAATGGGTAACCTGAAGGCCCCGCTTGGCCAGCAGGATCGAAAAGCGCCCGCAGCCGGCCCCGCCGTCGAATACCGTGCGGATGCCGTCCAGATTGGCCAGGAGCTTGCGCTGGATGTGGTCCTTCTGGACGATGTCGTCGATATAGGTATCCTCCCGGCGGCTCTCCAGTTCCCCCTTGCCGGGTTGGTTCCACTGCCGTTCGGATATCTTCCGGCTGTAATCCATGGGTGCCTCCTGTCCGGCTGACCGTATCATTCCGTTCCATGCCGGGCGGCCCGGCGCGTCTTTGTTGTTTCGCCGCCCGAGGACGGAATTCCTGCTTTATTCTTTTCTGGCCAGATAAAGGATATGGGTATCCTCAAAGACGATCCGGTCCCCGGCCTCCAGCACCGCCTGCCGCAGGCCGTCAAAAAACCGGGTCCTGTACGGTTCCGGGATGACCATATGGTCGCTGTGGGTCCCGCACAGGGCGACGTACTGGTCCGCCGTCAGCACGCGCCGGCCAGGAAATTCCCGCCTTTCAAGGGCCGTGAACCCGTAATCCGCCGCGTGCTCGTAGGAAAAAGACCCGTGCATGTGCCGGTATTCGGTTTCTGGCCTGAACCAGGCCGAATAGACTTCCTGGATCTTTTGGTACAGCGCCTCGTTGGGCGCGCGGTAGTCCCCGTTGGTCAGCATCATCGCCAGCGTCCCGCCGGGGCGGAGCAGGGCATAGGTTTTGCCGAAGGCGGTTTCCTCCGGGATCCACTGGATCGTCGCGGCGGAATAGATCAGGTCAAAGCGCATATCGCCGAAGTCATGGGTAATGAAATCATCCCGGACGATATGGAAGTTGGGATAATGCCCGAACTTGCTCCGCATCTTTTCGGCCAGGTGCTCCCCCAGCTCGATGGCGTGATAATCGCAGCCGGTCCGCAGAATAGGTTCCGTCGCCTGCCCGGTGCCGGGGCCCAGCTCCAGCACCGTTCTGCCCGGCCCCACCCGCGCTTCCCGGATCAGGCAGTCAAACAGCTCCGGGCAGTAGCGGGGGCGATACCGGTCGAACTGCTCGGGAATGGTGTCGAAAATCTCTCTGTATTCCATCGCGTCCTCTCCTGTCCGGTCATTTATGCACACGTTTTCGGTAGCGGTACGTCGTCTTCCCGAAGGTGCCGGTGTAGGCCAGCTCCTCCCAGCCGTCCGCCAGCAGCCGTTCGTTGGGGCCGGTTTCCCTGCGTTGGTCGCCGGGCACGTCCAGCAGCCACCCGCCGGATTTCACCACCCGCGTCAGCTCGTCCACTTCTTCCCGGAACCGGTCCCCCACCACATGCCCGCTCATCACCACGTCAAAGCTGCTGTCCGGGAAGGGCAGGCAGTCGCACATCCCGTCGCAGACCCGCATATGGCGGATGCCCCGCCGGGCGATCCCGTCCCGCATGTATTCCCGCAGGGCGTCCACCGGCTCGCTGGCCGTGACGAAAGCGGCCTTCTCCGCGGCGGCGAAGGCCAGCCTGCCCGTCCCGCTGCCCACGTCCAGCACGGTTTTGCCCGTCAGATCGCACAGTTCAAACAGGCGCTCCCGGTCCCAGCCGTAAATGAAATCGCATTTGTCCTTCATGACCTCCGGGGTGGTATAGATCACAAAGTCCTCGAACATGCCCAGCACGGCGACCTCCGCCCGCCGGATCTCTTCCGGGGTGAGCCCCTTTGGCGCGCCGGACGCGAGCGCCGCCGCCTCTTCCGCCATTTCCGGGCACTTATGGGCAAAAAGCCATAAAACCTTTGGGTTACTCGCCAGCGCGGCGCCCATGGCCGCCCGGCCCGCGCCGTCCAGGCTTTCCAGCATCAGGCGGATCTGGAAGCGTTCCATGCGCAGCATGCAGTCAAACGAATATTCGTTTTCGTCGATCCATCCGATATTGCCCATTATAGCCTCCCGGTTTCCCGTACGGTCGTATCCCGCCTGGTCACTGAGCTGCGGTGATCCCGCCGGAAAAAGAGCAGCCCGATCAGGCTTTTGTCATAGGGGATGAACTGTCCCTCGTCGATCATGCGCAGGATCTCCGCCTGGTCCGCCCAGCGGACGGCCTGCACCTCCTCGTATTGTAGGGACAGCGCCTGCAAATCCACCGGCATGGTCAGCACGTAATAATCGTCGAACCCGTGTCCCCAGTGGATGGTCAGCGTCGGCCGCACGCGGGACAGGTCGATATCAAGCCCCAGCTCTTCCCGGGTCTCCCGTTCCGCGGCGGAACGGCTGGTATCCCCCGCGACGGCGCTGCCGCCCACGCTGACGTCCCACAGGTTGGACCAGCCTTCCTTGAAGGGCTGGCGCTGCTGGATCAGCATCCGTCCCGCCTCGTCGAAGATGCACACGTGCACCACCAGCCGGTACAGGCCTTCCGGCACCGGTTCTCCCCGCGCCATCGTGCGTCCCGTCTTCACCCTGTCTTCCGTATACAGATCAAACCGTTCCATGCCGTTCGCGTTCCTTTCAATATTTCAGGGCGCGTCCCTGCCGGGCAGCGGCTTGAGCAGGAACAGCACCAGGTCGTCGTCGTTTGCAACCTCGCCGTAGGGGACGCCGGGCCGGTCCCGGTACCAGACCCCCGACCCGTCCGGGACATAGCCCCGCTTCACGTACAGGCGCTGGGCGCTGCCGTACCCGCTGTGCAGGCCGACGCCCAGGCACACCCTGTCCGAACGCTCCGCGGCGATCCGCTCGGCGGCATCCATGAGCCGGCTGCCGATGCCCCGCCTCCTGTATTTTTCCAGCACGCCGAAATCGACGATCACCGGGATGCCCTGCCCGGCGAACGGCCCGCTCCGGCACGTCCAGTACACGTTCACATACCCGGCCGGCTGCTCGTCCCACAAGGCGGTCAGGGAAACGCATTTTCCCGCCGCCTGGTCGGAAAGCCTGGTTAAGTATTTGGCGATGTCCGCGTGCCAGCCCTGGGCGATCTCCCCGTCGGTAAATGCCTGCGCGTCCTGTTCCTCCATGCGGCGGATCAGCAGCGCGCCTTCCCGTTCATGCATCATCCCGGTTTCCTCCTCAAAGCGCTTTGGCCAGTATCAGTTCCGTCGGCTGCTCATAGCCGGGGAAGGGCAGCGTCAGGCCCCCGCAGTCCCTGTAGCCCAGAGCGCGGTAAAAGTGCTGGGCGCTTTCATCCGCCTGGGTGGAGGTCATCAAAAGCCCGTATCCCCGGGCCTTCATATCCTGCTCCCACCGGTTCATCAGCAGCCGCCCCAGGCCCTGCCGCTGCTTATCCTCCCGGACGTACAGCAGGCTGCAGAAGGGGATGCTGTCCCAGAAAAGGAAATAACGAAGCAGCCCCGCCTTTTGCCCGTCCGCATCCACCACATAGGCCGTACGGTCCCGCACCTTCCCGGAGAAGGCCGCTTCCGTCAGGTGCCGGTCCAGGGAAAACCAGAAGGCCCGGTCCGTTTCTTCCGCGAAGCGGATGTGCACCGCCGCGCCCGCTTCCGCCCTGGCCTGCCCGCCGGACAGGAAGCGCCTGACGTCCGTTTCGGCAAACGCTTCCAGGGCCGGATGGCCGGTCAGCGTTTTCACGATCTCCCAGCCCGCCCGGTTCCGCTCCGCATTCCGTTCGATGGGGCGGAAGCCCAGGTCCAGGTACACCTTGCAGGCCAGCCAGGTGGTGGTCTGGGTGGGCACCACGGCGCGCCGGTACCCCAGCTCCTTCATCCGCCGGAGGGCCCCGGCGGCCAGGGGCTTGGAAAGCCCCCTGCTCTGATGGTCCCGCCGGACCGCCACCCAGTGCAGCATGCCGTTCACGCCGTCGTCCGGTTTCCGGATATCGTAAAAGGCCGTGGCCGTGGCGACCTTTTCCCCTTCCGGGCTTACGATAAAGAACATCCGGTCCGGGAGTTCCGCCTCGTGATCCCCGTAGTACCTCTGCCACGCGTCCGCCCCGTCTTCCCAGGCGGAAAACTCCCTGGCGCTCAGCTCGATATTGATCCAGGTCTCCCGGTCCCCCGGGGCGTAATACTGAAAGCGGTACCCCGCGGGCAGGGGATACGCCGGCAGCTCCTCAAGCCCTCTTTCCAGCACCAGCTCGTAATACGGGATCCGCGGGTCGTGGTTGTCAAACATCCGGAGCGATTCCGCCGCCCGGCTGCCGCCTGTTCCGTCCATGATTGCTTTCCCAGCCTTTCCTGATTGATGAATCCCGAGCCTTCCGGGAAATGTATTCCGCGGTGTTCATGGCCGCCGTCAGGAATCCCGGCAATTCCTTCACGCAGAACGCGCCCGCTCCCGTTATTCTTCGCCGGCGACGGCTTCAAACCGCTTCCTTGCCTGCCTGTTTTCAAGGTTCAGCAGCACGCAGATCAGGATATCAAACCCAACGAACCCAAGGCAGACGGCGGCCTGGCTGCCGTACAGCCCGAGCACCAGCGACACAATGGGGATCACGATGGACGCGTAAAAATAGGTGGGCGAAAAATAAATCCAGTAATACGGCAGAAAGTGCGCGCCCACCGTAATGGCGTACAGCATGATCATCTTCTCCGGCGCGGCGTACATGGCCCACAGAACGATCGGCAGATACAGCAGCTGATTGAGGGCCGCCACGACGGAAAGTCCGCTGAGCGGGTTTTCTTTGCTGAATATATCCACATGGATGATCCTGCCGAACAGCATCCCCGCCGGCATCAGCAGCGCGGAGCAGCCCATGGCGATCAGGTTTTTCGTCTGCAGGCTCCAGTCCGTCAGGAAGGCGGTCAGCATGATCGTCCACAAAGCGGCGGAGGCCAGGATGAAGGGCAGCCCCTTCTTCTGCCGGACCGCGAATTCAATCTTCAGTTCGCTCAGCGCCCGGGCTTTTGATTGCTTCTGTTCCATCATTCTCCTCCCCTTTTGTCAGAAAGACGGCTGTTGGACGTCAGTTCCCTTCCTCCGTCCTCACCGCCTCAGTTTCCACCCACGCGGGCCTGAAGCCGCTGTTCAGCGCGATGCATTGCGAGGGGATGTTCGCGGCCGCCGTGCCGTAGAAGGGAACGTCCCCTCTTTCGATGATCCTGTTTTTGAGCAAAGTGACCAGGGCGGTGCCGACGCCCATGCCGCGGTACGCCGGCAGGACGTCGATCCCGATCTGCTGCCAGCCCGGCGCGTCCTCCGAGCACCCCGCCATGCCCATGACGGTATCCCCGTCCAAAGCCAGGACGGCGATCCTGTCCGGCCGCACCGGGCAGGGCACCGGATAGGCGATGGCGTTCGGGAACCGCGGGTCCCCGTAAAACGGGCGGATCCCGCTCTCGTCCAGCCACCGGACCTGATACCGGTTTGTCCCCGGTCCACGCGCATCCGCGGGCGTCTTTTGCCCCCTCAGCGCGTCCGGCCTCCGCGCCGCATCCTGAAAGCGCTCCTCCGCCCGGCCCCCGCGGCACGGCAGGAACATGTGATGCGTCGGCGACATCCGATAGCCGTACCGCTGCAGCTCCTCATCGAGCTTCGCGAGCATGCCGAATTCGAACAGCCGGTGGCCTTCCACCCCCCTGGTCAGGCCGCGCAGGAATCCTTGCAGGCCCTCGTCCGCCATGAGGACAGCATTCCCGCCCAGCGTCGCCATCTGCAGAAACGGCCTGCCGGGGCTGTAGCTCCTCCGCCCTTCGTTCAGCGCGGGGAGGATGATGACGTTCTCCTCCGCCTGAAAATCCGCCGGAGCACAGTTAAGATCAACGGACAGCTGCCTGAGAAGCTTTTCCCGGTATTCCCTGAACATCGTCTTTGCCTTCTTCCTCTTTTTTCGGATGCGCTCTGCGGCCCGTTCCGTCGCTTCAGGCGGACGCGCCGAACAGCACCCGGACGGAATCCCTGAGCCGCTGGTGGCGCACGCCGGTCGCGTCGAACCGCACGGTGGCAAAGGCCAGCTGCATCACGGGCCCGGAGCAGAACGCGCAGATCAGGGTGCCGATCCCCACCGGCCCGCCCAGCAGCCAGCCGATCAGCGTGGCCGTGCTCAGCAGCGCGATGCTCACCGCGCCGATGGGCACGCGCCTGACCCTTTTGGCCAGGCCCACCAGCAGCGTGTCCCTGGGCCCGCAGCCCAGGGAGGCGATCATGTAGGCGTACTGCGTATAGGCCATGATGAACAGCCCCGCGAACATCACCGGGATACCCATCCACAAGGACGCGCAGGGCGGCACCGCGCGGAGCCGGTTGAAGAAGTCCACCGCCTTGCCCACCACGAAGGCGTCGATGAACATGGCGATGCCGATGGGCTCCTTCAGCAGGATGTCGATCACCAGGATGATCAGGGACACCGCGATGGACGCGCTGCCGTACAGGATGTGCAGGCTTTTGGACAGCCCCAGGTTGAGCACATCCCACGGCCCCGCGCCGATGTTGGCCTGAATGGTCAGATACACCCCGAACCCGTTGACAAACAGGGCGGCCGCTGAAATCAGCATGTTCAGAAAAATCGCGCCGGGGGTGCGGTTGTCGCGCAGGCTGTACACCGTGGCCCCTGCCCGGCCGCGCGTCCGCCCGCCGCAGTGTGCGTATTTCGTCGGTTTTGTCCTGCTCATCTGTCTGATTGGTCCCTTCCGCGTATCGCCCGCCCGGTTTTTTCCGGCAGGCGCCGTAATCTTTCAATATCGCTTCTTCGTTTGATTGCCGGGCGTTTATATCTATTCCAGGGTCCGGGCGCGTTTCCTTCCGGGAACCGCGGCCGCCCTGCCGTTTCCGCCGCCTGTCCGCCGGTTCTGAGATTTATATTTTTTGCGCCGGCAAAGATAATATGACCCGGAGCAATAAACTGTTTCCATCATCGCATCAGCCTTGCCCATAAAAACCCTGCGGTTATCTCCTTCTGAATATTTACAGAACTTGCCAATAGCCTGTTTTGTTTGAACCGATCCGCTGTATCAGCTTCTTGTTCTTCAGCGCCGCGAGCAGCCGGGAGATTGTTCTTTCTGATTTTCCTGATGCCGCCGCGAGATCGGCGTTTGTCATGGACGGTGACTTTTTCAGCGCTGACAGAAGCATCAGTTCCGCTTCAGATATCCTGCCATTTTCCACGCCATTTATCCCGCCGCCATTTGGCGGGATATTCCGGTCATTCCTTGAAAATACAAGCGTAAAAGCCGTTTCCTCATTGGTATAAGTCACAGCAACCTTTGCTTCATTGCAAAGCGTATATATCTTCCTGATCCCTGATCCAAAGGTTTCAACGTCTTTGCAAAGATAGAGTGTTCTTGCGATCACTTCATTTCTCAGATATGAATGAATGTCCCTGGTATAAAAGTCTATCGGTTCAAATTCATTGGCAAACGATCCCGGGTTGCAGATCGAAATACGGTTTGAGAATATATCTATCTCGTGTTGTACGGAGAGATCGTAACGTGCGTGGGCAAAGCTGTTGATCACAGCTTCTCTGACAGCATCGATCGGGATTTCAGGGATCTCTTTCCGATGGATCCCATCTCCGCTCATTTCGACACGCCAGCGGATGTTCTTAACGATATAGGTTACCGCCATGTCGATCAGCTCAAATATATTTCCCTCTGCCCGGTTCAGATCCAAAAAAGTCTCTTTGTGATCGGTAGCGAACACTGCCATTTTCAATGTAATGGGTTTCCCGGAGGAAAACAGAAAGACGCCGGCGTTTGTCAGGTGATCCCCGTTCAGGACCCCAAGCTGATCAAGGATTTTTCGCTTGTCATATGCAACTTCAGGAAGCCTCCCGCAGGAAATAGCAGAATCATAAAAAGATCTGACCGTCTTGTCGTCCGCGTTTTCTACGGTCTTATCCGTAGTTTTGTTTTCCCAGTTCTCTTCGTATTCCCTGCGGATCATGATTTTCCGAAGTTCGGAAGGTGTCAGTTCTCTGTCCTCATCAGCTATACGTATATAGTACTTTCCGAAGGCGGAATAAGGAACGTCATCTCCGGAAAACGTAAGAGTAATGACCTCGACTCCTTCGATTTCTTCAATATCAACGATAGGGATCAGCTGCGGCTTGATGGATTCATAAACTTTCCTGGAGATATCACGAAGCGTGGAGTCCGTGATGATGAATGAATTGGGGGTGCCGTCGTTCCTGAGACCGAAATACACTTTTCCATGCTTATGCTTATTCAGCATGGCAGAGACTGAAATCATGGCTTCATTCAGTTCTCCGGTCGTTTTCTTGAATTCCGTGTGTTCATCTTCACGCATTATCGGACCGCTCTCCCTTCCGTTGTTTTCACATATTATCACAGATGGCGATATAAATCAACGGAATGGCGGAATATATGGCGGAATAAACCATTGCTTTTCATTAATCATCATATCATGATCGGCTCGAAGAGCTGATCTTCCTGTGCTTTTCAGGTGCTCCCACTGAACAGATGCAGCCTTGACAAAAAAGTGTACGGTGCACCGGTGAGAGGGGTACGTCTCCGAAGCGGAACGCCCTGACCGCTCCGTTTCCGAACGCCAAAAAGAGCCATCCGCCCAATGATCAAAGGTTCCGCCGCCCCCTCCGTCATTTCACCGTAAAGGACGTCCATTCGATCCGGCTGTACCGCATCACGTCCTCCGCCTTATCCATGCCCAGCTTTTCGTAAAAGGGGACCGCGCGCTCGTTGGCCACCAGATAGACGGCGATGTCCTTTTCCCCGCCGGCGATATCCAGCGCGGCCCGCATCAGGCGGCGGCCGATGCCCTGCCGCTCATGATCCCTGGCCACCCCCAGGTCGGTCACGAACAGCCAGTAGGCAAAATCCGTCAGCCCCAGCAGCACCCCGTTCAGGCGCCCCGATTCGTCCCGGGCCGTCAGGGAAACGGAAGCGCTTTTCAGCAGCCTTCCGATCCGTTCGGGAAACCGTTCCGCCGGGTACTGCGACCCAAGGTCCGTCCGGGCGAGGAACCCGATATATTCCTCCGCCGTCAGCCGCTCGCTTTGGATCCGGACACCGCCCGAAAGGCCCGTCTCCCCTGCCGGCGGTTCCCGGTCCTCCGGGTCCCCCGCCGTCAGGTCCTTTTTCATATAGCCTTCCCGGTATTCCCGGTAGCCGTGCTTCGGGTAAAACGCCCAGGACTCGAACCACTGCTCCTTCGGCGTGCCCAGGTGAACATACATTTCCTTTTTCCCCTGGCCGGCCGCCCATTCTTCCGCCGCCTTCAGCAGCGCGGAGCCGATGCCCCGGCGCTTGCATCCAGCCTTCACGTAGAGCCGGTGGAGGAAAACGCCTGTCCCTTCCCCCTCCGGCCGGCAGCCCGCGCAGCCGACGACCCGGTCCTTTTCATCCAGCGCCAGCCAGAACATGCCGCCGGCCTCCGGGTAGCTCTGCCGGACGGTCAGCAGGTCCGCGTTCAGCCCGGGCACCCGGCCCAAAGCGTCCTTGGCCTCCAGCACCATGAAGATCATGTCGTCCCGGTACTTTTCGTCATACGCGATGATCCGCATCCTTTTCCTCCCGTCATCCCTCCGTCCCGGGCAGGAAGCTCATCTGCCGCTGTTTTTCGGGCAATTGGTTCATCCAGCCGAAGCATTCCTCCGGCCGGTACATCATCCCGTGCACCCGGCAGAAATCCTCAAACAGCCGCATCAGCCTGTCCCGGTTCGGGCTGGGCAGCTCGTACGCCTGCCCGTACGTCCGGACATAGCGGCTTTTGAGCCCCGGGAAATGCCGGTCCAGCGCGGCGTAATAATACTCCCGGTCGCCCTCCCGCAGGGTCAGCCCCATGTCAAAGCAGACGATGCCCCGGACTCCCGCCTCCGCGCAGGCGGAAAGGATCGCCCGCACGTTTTCCTCCGTATCGTTGAGAAACGGCAGGATGGGCGTAAGCCACACCACCGTGGGGATGCCGCGGCCGCGCATCTCATGAAGCACTTCGACCCGGCGCTGCGTATTGCATACGTTCGGCTCCACGATGCCGCACAGCGCTTCGTCCCAGGTGGTCAGCGTCATCTGCGCGACGCATCGGGCCCGCTCGTTGATCTCCGCAAGCAGGTCCATGTCCCGCAGGATCCGGTCCGATTTGGTCTGCACCGCCGCGCCGAACCCGAAATCCCGGATGACCGCCAGGCATTTCCGGGTCAGTCCCAGCTCCGCTTCGCAGTGCATGTACGGGTCGGACATCGACCCGGTGCCGATCACGCCTTTGCCCCGCTTCGTTTTCAGGGCCTGCGCCAGCAGCTCCGGCGCGTTCCGCTTGACCTCCACGTCCTCAAAGGGATGGGTAAACCGGTAGCACGCGCTCCTGCTGTCGCAGTAGACGCAGCCGTGGGTGCATCCCCGGTAGATGTTCATCCCGTAATGCCCCTTCCCGCCCGTCAGGATCCCTTTGGCCTGAACAAAATGCACGCGCTCCCTCCTTCCCCCGTCCGGCGCTTTGCCTTTCATTATACAGCCGATCGCCCCTGATGGGAACCGGGTACACGCAAAAAACATTGATTCCGCAAAGCGGAAGCAATCCAAATCAATCCATATGCCGGGAAAACCGGCGCGTCCCGGCCGGCGTCCCGCCCGTCGGCGGCAGGGACAGCTTCCGCGCCCGGCCCGCGATGCATGCGCGTATCCTTAAAAACGGCGCAAAGACAGGAACGGTTCCGCGGGCAACTGCGGAACCGTCCTTCATATGTCTGTTTCTTCAGGATGCGTACTTTGTTTTATTTCGCGCTGAACGCGTTCTCATACTCCAGCATCGTCACCTCGCCGTTGGCGCTGGTCATGGTGTCGGGGATGCCGTTGCCGTCCGCGTCCTCGATCAGGATCAGGACGTCGCTGAAATACTTTTCACCCTTTTCGCTTTCGATCACGACGCGGTATTCGCCGGTCCTGAGCAGGGTGCGGTAGCGGAGCGCCTCCCGCGCGCCGCCCAGGGGCATCGACTCGACGATCTCTTCCCGTTCCTGCTGATCCCGGTCCAGATACGTGCGGATGATGGTCACGGAGCGCAGCCCGGACCGGGACGCCATGCTGAGCCAGAGCTGCGGGTCGCCGTCCTCCGCGATGCGGGTGCGGAACCAGCTGAGCATCGGCTGGCCGGACGTGGCGTAGGGCACCGGCTTGCTCTGGAACTGACGGGCCGCCAGGACCGCCTGCTCCGTCAGGTCTTCCGCCCGCTGTTCCAGCTGTTCGTTGGCGTCCTGCAGGGCGGCGTTCTGCGCCTGCACCTCTTCCTTGGCGGCGGTTTCCTGCTTCAGGGCTTCCTCGGTATCCGCCAGGTTCTTCGTCAGCTCAGCGTTTTCGGTCTGCGTCTGTTCCTTGGCGGCGGTTTCAGTTTCCAGCGCGGCTGCGGTATCCGCCAGGATCTGGGTCAGTTCCGCGTTCTCGGCCTGCGCCGCTTCCTTGGCGGTGGTCTCCTGCTTCAGGGCTTCCTCGGTATCCGCCAGGTTCTTCGTCAGCTCCGCGTTCTCGGCCTGCGCCTGTTCCTTCGCCG
>CAMJXZ010000008.1 GCA_946409855.1 uncultured Clostridia bacterium
GCAAACTCTGCTGCAACGGAAGGATACCTGCAGCGAACCATCATGTCATTGCCCGCAAATGCATCTTCTGCAATATATATAACGCTGTCTGGGATGGTGACCAACTGCATGTTGGGACAATTGGCAAAAGCCCGAGACTCGATACGTACACAGCCATTGGGAATGGAATATACTTCCCCGGTTGTGCCTTCAAAAGCCCTTTCTTCAATGATCTCCACCCCTTCGGGCAGAGAAATGGTATTGTCTGGCCGGTCAATAGCGATCACGGTGAGACCACATTCCCTGGCCACCTTCGCCACTTCTGAAAAGCTATAGGTATGTACCCGAAGAGTGGAAGGAACATCATCAAAAGCGTTTGTTGCAATATCTTTCATGCCCCGGTCCGGAATATAGACATCCTGAAGATTAGTACACAGCGCAAAAGCAGAATAAAAAATCCGATTGACTGTCTTTGGCAAGCGTATTTCCCTTAAGTTGGGACACGCCCGGAAAGTATTATGATGGATAATTTCAACCCCGTCCGGAATATATACATTTTCCAGAGCTGTACAGCTCAAAAAGCAGTAACTGCCTATGCTTCTGCAGCTGTCTGGCAGTATTATTTCCCGGACATTGTCAGTAGCGTTAAAGGCATAGTCGCCAACCGCCTGAATGTTTGGGGGCAAAATCAGCTCTGTCAGCCCATGAAGAGCCGCTAAACCAAATTTGCCTATACAGTCAATGCCTGCCGGCAGATGGAGTTCTGTAAGTCCGCTGCAACTGAACAGAGCATAATCCCCCATATGCGTTAATCCTTCCGGCAGATGCAGTTCTTTCAGCGAACTGCAGTTCTCAAACACACGATCCCCAAGGGAGATGACTGTTTCCGGAATAGTAACCTCTGTCAGCTGATCACAGTCCTGAAAAAATCCTTTGCCGATCGTCACCTGATCTCCGACGGCAGTAATTCCATCGCAGATTACGGCTTTTGTCAATGGTGCTCCAAAGCGAACTTCCAGACGACTCCAATCAGGATGGTTCTTGGCCACCCCGGTGCCCGAAATCGTTGCCACTCCGTTTTCATACGAATAAACGGAGGCTGGCCCGCTGACGCCTATCGCTTCGGAACAGCCGTCAAAAGCATGCAGACTAATAGATTGTATCGTACTGGGAACGAATACATGCCTCAAGCTTACGCAGTTCTCAAAGCAAGCGTCTCCCATGCTCTGAAATCCATCCGGTAAAACCACCGATTCAAGCTTCCTGCAGTTATGAAAGGCGCTTCCTCCCAAAGTAACCAGCTGCGCAGGAAAATGAAAGCTTTTCATATTGGACAGATTCGCGAAAGCATAATCTCCAATGTATGTCACGCCGTCCGGTATCAGAAGTTCCTCTATTTGAAAACTGCTCTGAAAGGCGTAATCCTCCACACGAATCAAGGTATCCGGAACTGTCACCTGTTTCAAATAGCTGAGATTTGCAAATGCAGTTTTTCCTACCGAAGTAATGCCGGATTGAATGACAACGGAGGTTATTTGATTCTTATATTCTCCCCAAGGCGCAGTGGTTATATATTCTTCAAACTTTTCCGAGTATTCCAGGTAATAATTTTCCATCTCTCCCTGACCGGAGATTGTTAGAACGCCAGTATCCGACAAAGACCAAAGGATTCCTTTTCCTGCTGAACCGGAAGCAATTTCAGCCTTTGCCTGTCCGCAAATAACAAATGACATCAATAACATTATCAGAAATATCCGCCGAATTATCATCTTCAATCCTCCATGATCACTTCCTGGGCGTCCTTGTGACACTTGCTTCATACCGGACCCCTCATCTCTTAGCTTATTTCACGCATCTCCCGGAAATAGGTATTGCAGCAGTTGCAGTGCAGACTTTTCGTACCTTTGCTGAAGATTATATTCTCTACAACCATTTTCCAGACCGGATCATGATCACGCTGACATGCATTAGCTAGCACTACATAGATACAGAGTAATGGGCTGCCCCGTTTATACAGTGTCTCCGTAAGCATTACCGTACCAAGTCTCAGTCCAGTAAGATAAATGAATCCAGCAGGCAGGATTTCAGCGCCACACAGTACGATACATTTTCCCTTCGTGGATTTTTACACTAATACGTTTCGTACGGCTGCCCATGTAAAATCGCCCATTCTTCGGCGTAGCTGCCGGGCACGACGAGAAGTACAGCATCCGCCGGGAAAGCGTTTTGTCCGATCCAGGTGACACTGGAAGGGACGATAATGCGGGCAGCACCGATATTCAGGAACGCCTCGTCCTCGATGCGCTGCAGGCCCTGCGGCAGGGAAAACGCCGGCTTCTCCATCAACGTGCAGGGGATCCCTTTTGCGTCCGCGTATACCTGGGCATCAGAGCCCGGATAGCAGCGGAAGGTCAGCAGGTCGGTCAGGGTGAAGGCCCAGGGATTGATTTCCGTTTGCATTCCAAGGAAGGTGACTTGCGTGAGCGCCCGGCATATGTCAAACGCTGCGCTTTCTATGACAGTACATGATTCCGGGATTGTTATTTCTTTCAGTGCAATGCAGGAATAGAAAGCCTGAGGCCCCAGATATTCCAGGTGCGCCGGAAGGGTGATCTCTTCCAGGCTGTAACAGGCGTTGAACGCGCTGGCTTCGATTCTGGTAACGGTGTCCGGGATGTCTATATGTTTCAGATATGAATGCTCGAAACTGTATTCCGGAATCGTTTTCCAGTTGCCGGCGAGGGTTACATCGGTCAATACGGTAGAACTGAATGCTGAAAAAGTAAAATTCCGCAGCTCGGCCGGTATGGTCAACGATGTAAAGGAACAGCCTGCAAAAGCATTGGGTTCTACCTGTTTCAGCGTTTTCGGCAGATGGATTTCCGTCAGTCCCGTACAATAGAATGCCCCGGCACGTATGACGGTAACCGTGGATGGAATCGTAAATTCTGTCATAGAAGCACAGTTTTCAAACATGCGCTCCGGAATGAACCGTATACCGTTTGGCAGGGTAACGGAAGAAATCGTACTGGAGGCAAAAATGCCTTTGCCCAAGGTGGTTACGCTGTCCGGGATGTCCATGTGGATCAGCGCAGTGCAGGCAAAGGCTTCGTCTCCAATGGACGTCAGGGTTTCCGGCAGGACAGCGGATGAAAGATTGGTGCATTGTTTGAACAGTTTAGCCGGAATCTCCGTCAACCCGGCAGGCAGGATTGCGCCGGTCAGACCCTTGCACCCGGTGAAAGCGCCTTCTCCCAGCGTCGCAACAGAATCCGGGAGAGTCAAAGTGCCGGTGAGCAGCAGGCAGTCCTGGAAAGCGTAATCACCGATGGAGGTGAGATGAGGGCTGATGGGCAGGGTCGTTAATTTACAACAGACAAAGACTTTGCTGCCGATAGTGGTGACGCTGTCCGGATAGGCGACCCGGGTCAAACTGCTGGAATCCCAGAACAATTCATCCGGCAGGCGCTCCAATTCCGCCAGGATCGTGACTTCCGTCAGGGAGGGGCAGCGTTTGAAGACGCCGTTGCCCAGACTCTGCACGGAGGCGGGCAACGTCACACTGCTGATGCCTATCCCATAAAACGCTTCTTCACCAATCACTTCCACACTGTCCGGAATGGTCAGGCTGGTTATATTAAACAGGTTGTAAAAAGCCCTGTCCCCGATCTCTTTCAGACCGGAGCCAAGGTGAAGCTCCGTCGCGTCGCTGCAGCTTCTAAAAGCATTATTTCCGACAACTTCAACCGAATCAGGCAGGATGATCCTGGTCAGTCTGCATTTGTTAAAGGCATCATCGCCAATGACCGCCAGATGATCCGGGAAAACGATGTTTTTCAGCAAATCGCACTGGCAGAAAGCTTCGGACATAATGACCTGAAGCGTCGACGGCAGGGTGACTGTGCTCAGCTGGTAGTCGTTCCAGAAGGCACGGCTCCCGATCAACAGGACCCCCTCCGGGATGTCTATTTTCGTAAGGTCATCACAGCTTTCAAAGCAGCTGTCGCCGAGCGCCAGCAGGCCTTCGGGCAAAACAATGTTATTCAGTTTCCAGCAGCCTTTGAAAGCGCTGATCCCGATTGTCTGCAGGCCCTCCGGCAGATGTACTGTTTCCAGGTGGATGCAGGAATAGAAGGCCTCTGGCATGATGATCTTAATGCCGGCGGGGACAGTGTAGCTGGTCAGACTGGTGCAGTTGACGAACATCCGTTCCGGTATGGCTTCCAGCCAAGAAGGCAGGACAGCGGAAGTCAGTGCTGTGCACTGTTCGAGCAGAGCGTAGCCGATCTCCTCCACCGTATCCGGGATCGTAATCGTTTTGACGGACGCGCAGTGGAAGAAGGCCATGCTGCCGATCTGTTTCACGCTGGACGGGATCGTAATGGAAGTCAGGGACACACAATTGGCAAACGCTCCTTCTCCTATACTGACCAGTCTGGAGGGAAGAATGCAGTTCTTGAGGTTTACGCAGCCGCTGAAAGCCATATCATCGATGTGCAGCAGGCCCGACGGCAGGGTAATCCGCGTCAGTTCCGACTGATTCTCAAACGCGCTTTCCCCAATAATCTGAACCGGTTTACCACCAAGCGAAGACGGAACAGACGGCGTCAGAGAAGAGCCCGTATATCCAGTTACGGTCGCGTATGTATCGTTTGCTGTCCATGTAAAGCCATTGGTTGTACCGCTTGTGTCCGCCAAAGCGGGACAAGCGCACAGAATTAGCACTCCAAAGAAAACGCAAGCAGACAGTATCCCGTGTTTTTTCATTGATCAGCACCTCCTGGACTGTTCAATCAAAATATATCTCAGGTAATTTACGCATCTGTAATGGTCCATGTGATTAATGCTTTATATATTATACACCCTCCCTAAATATTTTCCACTCCCTGCGCACGAAATACAAAAATATGTCATGAAATGCGGGAATAAGGGTCATGTTGAGGCTCCGATTTGGTTGAAGCTCTGGAACAGACGGGAAATCTCTGACGTGTAATTCCGTCCGACCGGGATACGTTCGCCGTTTGCCAGCAGAATCTCCTGCCGCGTGAAACGCCGCGCATAGTGGAGATTTACAATATAGCTGCGATGGCACCGGGCAAAGTATTCCGGAGGCAGCAGGGTATGAACTTCGTGAAACGGTTTGCGTACAGTATACTCCCCAATCTGATCCGTCGTCTTAATACTGGCCATGTGTCCCAGCGCTTCGACGTAAAGGATAGAGTCTGCCGGCAGACGCAGCACCTGTGTCTGGGTTTCGATAATCACAAAATCATGCTGTACCATGCAGTACTGATGCCAGATGATCTCCATGCATTCATGGATATCAGCCTGTGAGACAGGTTTTCGAATAAAGCGGAGCACGTCGCCGGCGTATCCTTCATAATCATCTTCATTGCCGCCGGTGATGAACACGATCAAAACGGCAGGATTCAGCAGACGGATATATTTGATCATCCGCATCCCGCTGCCCTCGTTTCTGAACTGCAGATTGATAAACAGAGCGTCCATCTGCAACCCTGATTCAAAGCCTTCCATCAGTTCCTCACCCGTATGGAAAACGGTCACGGTGATGGCATCTCCGACTTTGTGTGCCTCTGCCCATGCGGAAACAGCCTGGCGAAGCGCTTCCGTGCAGGCGAGTTCACCGTCACAGATGATCAAGTTCATTTACGTCTATATCCTCCTGAATACTATGGCGCATATCCAACGGATTTTCTCACTTAATTTTGTACGGTTTTTTCTAACAGCGGGCGCTTTTTCCCGATGGCACGAATTGTGCTTATATGGCATGAACAACCAAGATAAGGCTGGGGTTGGAATTTGTTTTGCGATTTTGACAGGAGGGAAGAGACCATATGCAAATCAGCAGTAGTTATTGTCTATTGATTGATTTCCGGTTCACGTTCCTGCATGGTGGCATCAAAAAACCGGTTGATCAGTTCCTCAGCAGATTTTCCGCTCAGCTGGTACTTTGTGAACCCGTCGATCCAGCGGTAAGTCATTTGGTTGCTGTCTGCACTCCAGTATAAACTGCGTCCGTTATCCAGAAGGGTTTCGTTATACCGATTCGTCCGCTTGAACTCCTCCCATAAATATTGATCATTGGTGATCCAGGCCACATAGAAGCTTATGATATCATGGACATACTGCGTATTTCTGAGGACGGTGTTCAGGGTGATGGCATTCTCATTCAATCTGACAGTATAGTATTCCGTCTCCCAGCCATCCTGAGAGAGCAGGATAGGTTTCGGAGAAAAGCCAAGATATTCTTCTACTTCGTTCAGGTCATTCGTGGTGATGCCTGAATAAAGGCCGTGCCGTTCCACCAGTTCAGCCAGAGTTGCTCGGGTTACTCCCGTCGCCCTGTCCGTTTCCGGGATCGGCTCAGTAAACGCCGGCTGCTCCGGCTCCTCCTCCTGCCATACTTCCTCTTCCTCCTCTTCACTTTCCCGGTTGCCAACGCTGACAAAGAAACGGATCTGCTCATCCGCGGAAGCACCGGTCAGTGTCCGGACAGTGGAGCCTCTGTGCCAGGTATAGAGGATTTCCCCGTCCTTCATCTCATTGCGGAATACGAGGTCTCCCTTGACCTGGCGGTATCTGCCCGTCTGATCCTGTCCCAGCTGGATTTTCCTGAAGCTTTCATAATCCGGGATCCAGGAGACCTGATAGACCATTGGCTCGTTGTCCGCCCCGGGCTGACAGTAAGTGACCCGGAGGTTCGTCCTTTGCCCATCCTGTTCCAGTATGTATTTTTCCGCCGTCCATCCCTCCAGGCCTGGCAGGAAACTGTTCAGTGAAAAGTCCAGCCAGGTTTCCGCCTCGTACAGGTATTCTGTCTCCAGTTTTTTCTCCGGGATTCCGGGCTCTTCTGCGGAGAACGCCGTTTCATCATCCTGATAGTAAGGGGCTGCGCCGGGGTTCATAAACCGCTCTACTAGTGTATCTATCTCCGGTTCGCCATGCAGGGAATAAAACACGTTTTTCCCGAACCAGACATAATTGATATTTCCGTAATTCGTGGACCGATAAGCAGTCTGGCCTGCTATGGTCAGGTATTTTCCTACTTCATCCTGCTCAATGGGATAAGCTATCTCTTCCGGATACAAAATCCAGTGAATGTCAAAACTGAGACTGGCATCATATCTCTGCATAGACTGATAGTTGACATGTATTATAAGGGAATCAGAAAACACAGCCGTATGAGCGCTATACAGCTCCCATCCGTCCAGTGCCGGCAGAAAGCTGCTCAGGGAAAAGCCCAGGAAGTTTTCGATCTCTTCTAATCTGTCTGATGAAAAACTGCGGAAAGGATAGTACTTTTCAAACGTTTTCAGGATCACTTCTTCGGTCACAGGTTCATCTTTCACCGGATTCAGGCTCAGAAACGATTCGATCACCTCGTCCGCCGCCGCTCCTTTCAGTAAAAAGATCTCCATGCCCCGAGACCAGAAATAAGAAATGCCGCCATTATCCATGCTCTTGAAAATGCGGTTTCCATCGACCGTGATAAACTCCCCTTCCCCTTCGGGCTGGGAAGCGTCATACAGGAAGGTGAAATTCGTGATCCAGCTGACGGTATATTCCAGCGTTTCATCCGCCTTTTCATTCCGCTGAAAGAGGATCTTCATCCGGATTTCACTTTCAAGGATGTCCGCGTTGTACGTTTCCACCTTCCAGCCCGGCAAAACGGGCACAACGCTTTTCAGAGAAAACCCCAGGAAATCCTCGATTTGCTCAAACCGATCTGTCTGATAGCTGCTGCCGACCTGATGCGTGATATGTGCGTGCGCCACCGAATCAATGGAAAACTGAGCGGTGTTGATATGGTACTGCAGACCGTCCGTGGTGGAGTAGGGTCGGAACCATTTCAGATGGATGGACACCGAGCCCAGCAGGACGACGATCAGCACGGCGGCTGCCGCAATCGCTGCCGCTCGGTGGAGGTTCCGCTTCCTTTCCGCGCGGTCGGCAATCCGCTTCCGGATCAAGGCCCACTGCTTATCAAAATAACCGTCTTCCAGGGGTTCCGAACCGCCGTACAGTTCCGTCAGCAGGTCATCACAAGCCCTGACGTAACCAACGTCAATCTCCCGATCATCTTTGGATAGCTCTGCGTCAATCATTCGCCGCAGGCGGTCTTTCAGCTCATCCGCCGTCATCTGCCCGGACAGGACGGCTATTTTCAGTTGTTCTGTCCGGTTATCCGTTTCGGAGAGGCCCATGCTTTTTCCCCCTTCAATGATATAAGGTCCAATATCATGAAAAAAGATTCTGCCAGAATGTAAAAATATTGCTTAAATGGATTTTTTTCCTGATCCGTGCGACGGACGACTTCACTGCCGCTTCCGATTTGCCGCTTTCTTCAGCGATCTGGCGGACGGATTTACCGTGTTTGAAATACTCGGCATAGGTTTCCTGTTCCAGATCGGTCAGGAGGCTGAGGATCTTCTCCTCAAATTCCTGCGCAGCCTCGTCCGCCAGCCATCGTTCGATGGACGAAAGAGTCTGTTCCGGCGGTTCCTCCGCGCTCTCATCCAGGGAAAAAGCCTCGTGCTTCCTCGCCCGCCGGTATTTACGAAGGGCGTTCAGCAGGCGGCGGTGGCATGTTTTGATCAGCCAGCCCTGAGGGTACGGATGGGGTTTCAGCGTCTCATACGCTGAAAAAGCCGAAAGGAACGTCTCCTGAACGCACTCCGCGATCAGGCTGTCATACTCCCGGTTGTAAGCGACGTATGCCCTGCAGTGCTTGTCCAGCGTTTCCGCGTACAGGGTATACAGCTCCGATATGAATCTTTCCCGTTCATTCGACGCAGTCATCGCACTGTTTCACCTTTATTGATTGTATTTTAAGATTTTGCCAATATATCAGCAAACCAGGGGACAGCTTTCCGCCTCGCGGGATCTTTGTAGGTTATTCTTATTAATATTATATGATTCCGAGACAAGTATCAATGCCGGCACCTTCGTGTTGGAGGATTTTTACAACTGGAATGAGGCTGTTCCACAAACGAATTGAGCATACAGTAAGACACATACATAGTAAATATACTGTCTAAACGAAAAGTTGGGAAATGTCATTCATGCCATATTCGTGCTGTTCGTGCCATCGAATCATGTATGTGACAAAAACAGCCTACGGTCAGAACAGTTTATATGCCCATACGACCATCAATTTATCGTATTACGATGATAATTTTTTGACACAGGGTATCTGAAGCATTATGATCATGATATAAAAGGCGTTATTGAAATGGCACTGAAACGGAGGAAAATGTTATGAGCCGGCATAAACTGTCCGTATCAAACCCTTTCGATTTGTTGAGCAGACAATATATAAAAAGCACCCTTTCGGATGCTTCAGATTATTGACACGTGTATCAATACGTGTTTTAATGTGTTTCAGGAGGGATGAATGATGCTGCCTGCCACTTACCGCTATCCCGCTTTCTTTTACTTCGATTTTGACGGAATAGCCATTGAGTTTCCTGACGTTCCGGGCTGCCTCCCTTGTGCACATACAGAAGAGGAGGCTTTTCGGAACGCACGGGAAGCCCTCGGCTTGCACCTGTTTGGTTTGGAAAAGTACAGTGATCCGATTCCAGAGCCTACACCGGTGCATCAGCTGAAGCCAGAAGACGGCGCTGTGGTGGCTCTGATCGAAGTGTTTATGCCGCCCATCCGAGAGCGCCAGAATAACCGTGTTGTGAAGAAAACCCTCACCATTCCCGCATGGCTGAACGCTAAAGCAGAAGCAGCGCATGTCAATTTCTCGCAGATCCTCCAGGAAAGTCTGAAATCATATCTGCATATCAGTTGACAAGCAGGAAGCCCTTCGGGGCTTTTTATTACATTTCTGCTTGTCTGTCTCTTCAGCTCCCTTGCCCCCTCCGAAACCATAAAAATATTTCTCATTACTTTGTAATCATATTTGAAATCTGTATGAAACGTCCCGGCCCCTTCGGGCACGGCACCGTGGATGAAGCTTCTCGTCAATGTCATTCCGTCCGGAAGGCGATGCCGTTCTGCTCGCAGTACGTTTTCGCGCAGCTGTCCGGCCCGCAGAGGATCACCAGGTCCTCCGGGCAGAAATCGAAAGCGTGTTTGCCGATGGACCGCACGCTGTCCGGAACGGCCAGTTCCCTGAGCATCCGGCAGTGGGAGAAGGCATACTCCCCGATCTTCGTGACCGAGGCGGGAATGTGAATGCCGGCGAGGGCGGAACAGCCGCTGAAGGCGAAGGCGCCGATTTCGGTCACGCTGTCCGGAATCGTGACGGATTCGAGGGAGTAGCAGCCTTCAAAGACAGCGGTTTCGATCACCGTGACGCCTTCCGGAATGCGGGCATGCGTCAGGCTGCCGCAGAAATCGAACGCGGAATCCCCGATCTCCGCGACGGTGTCCGGGATATCGGCCGCGTACAGACTTTCGCACTGATAGAACAGCATGGAGGGGATCCGCGTCAGGCCCGCGGGGAGCGTCACCCTGCCGAGGGATTTGCAGGTGTCAAAGGCGGCGTCCCCAATTTCGGTTACGCTGTCCGGAATCATGAGGCTGTCGAGACTCCAGCAGAAGCTGAAGGCCTGAGGGCCGATGACCCGGAGGGAATCCGGCAGAAAAACGGCCGACAGGCACTCCACGCCGGCGAAGGCGCCGCCGCGGATGACTTCCGTTCCCGCCGGGACCGCATAGGCCGCATATTCGCCTTCCGCCGGATCCGCCTTCAGGTTGGGAAAGCACACCAGGGAATGATCCTCCCGGCAGAACAGGACACCGTCCCGCGCGTAAAACACGGGGTTTTCCTCCGCGACCGTGACGGTTTTCAGGGATGGGCAGCCGCTGAACGGATTGCCGTCCATGCGGACTACGCCCGCCGGGATTTCGATGGCCGCAAGGTCGGTCCCGGAAAAGGCGTCGGAGCCGATATGCGTGACCGAGGCCGGGATGTTGATGTGCGCCAGGCTGCAGCCGCAATGGTCAAAGGCGCCTTCGCCGATCGATGTGACGGGGCGGCCGTCCAGGGCTTCCGGGAGCGCCGGATCCGGTTCCCGGCCGGTGTATTCCAGGATCTCGGCGGTCCCGTCCGCCAGCAGACGGAAGCGGAAGCCTCCGGATTCCCGGAAGGGTTCCGGAGCGGCTTCCTCCGCCGGGGCGGGGATCATCAGGCAGAGCGCAAGACACAGCGCCCCGGTCCAAAATAAAGCGGTCTTTTTCATGACGGGTTCCTCCTTGACGCAGGTCCGGGGTCCGCAGGGCAGATGATGGATCCCGGAACGGTGTTCCGCCGCCGCATCCGGTTTCATGGATTCACCGGCGGGGCAATCGGAAAAACGTTGCCTTCGTTTACTGCCGGAGAACGTTCTCCGGTCCTCCGGATCCGGCCGCCGGGCCCGGATGCCGATTACTTCCGGTTTTTCCGCCGCCCGCTTCGGCGGCGCAGACGGCGCGGGGAATGGCCGGCAGGACCGTCAGCGGGACGAAGAACGGCTTTTCATCCCGGCGCCCCACGATCTTTGAATCTGCCTGATTATACCATCAGGGAACGCGAAAAAGAAAGAACCGGCGCATATATTTTACAGTGACACGCGTGCATGCAGGCCGCGCGTGTCTTGCGGACGGCGGTTGACAAGGGGGAGCGGATGCTCTACAATAGGTGCATCACATGGGACGGGGCTGTCCGTCCGGACCGTGCAGGCAGGAGGAATCGATATGTCCGAAGCGCTGAACATCATCAAGGACCCCACGCTGACCTACCGGCAGGAGCTGGTTTCCCTGGCCCGCCTGGGGGAGAGCACCGATACCACGCTGCGGTATTCGGACGCCTATTACGCAGCCAAACAAAAGGGGGCGCTGTGCGACCTCAACGAGGGCGTGATGCCCTTCCGGCCCCGGTATATCTGCCCGGATTACGAAAAGCTGTTTGAGCGCGGCTGCGCGTTTTTGCAGCTGGAGCCGCCGCGGGACCTGATGGAAGCGGTGAACGTGCTGGAGATCTTCTACTGCCACGTGCCTTCCATTACCACCTATCCGGTGTATCTGGGGGATCTGGACAAGCTCCTGGAGCCCTTTGTGCGCCGGGAAGACCCGGCCTTTGCCAAAAAGGTGCTGCGCCTGTTTCTGCGCAATATCGACCGGGTGCAGACGGATTCCTTCGTGCACGCGGACATCGGTCCCGAGGATACCGTGACGGGGCGGATGCTCCTGGAGCTGACCGAGGAAATGCAGCTGGCCATCCCGAACCTGACGCTGCGCTATGATCCGGACAGGACGAGCGACGATTTTGCCCTCGCCTGCGTCCGGTGCATGCTGAAGACGGCCAAGCCTTCCTTCGCGAACCACCGCATGTTCGTCCGGGAATGGGGCGAGCGGTACGCCATCGCCTCCTGCTATAACGGGCTGACCGTCGGCGGCGGCGGGTATACCCTGCCCCGGATGCGGCTGTACGAGTGTTCGCTGGACGCGGACTCGCCCGACGATTTCATCACCCGCGTGCTGCCGGGGTACATCGACCTGCAGCTGGAGTATATGGACAAGCGCGTCCGCTTCATCGTGGAAGAGTCCAGCTTCTTCAAGAGCAATTTCCTGGTGACGGAAGGCTTTGTCAGCCAGGAAAACTTCATCGGCATGTTCGGCGTGGTGGGACTGGCGGAATGCTGCAATCACCTGATGGGAATCACGGACAGGAAAAAGGGCTTCGGCATGGACCCGGAGGCGACGGCCCTCGGAAGGCGCATCATGGACGTGATCGAGCGCCGCGTCAGCGAACATACCGCCCCCTACTGCGGCGCGTTTGGCCATCATTACCGCCTGCACGCCCAGGTGGGCATCGATACGGACGGCATGGACGATTCGCCCGGCACCCGCATTCCCATCGGCGCGGAGCCCACGATGCTGGAACAGCTGGAGGTCAACGAGCAGTTCCATCCCTATTTCCCCACCGGCACCGGCGACATCTTCAAGTTTGAGGAAACCTACCTGAAAACCCCGGAAGCCATCCTGCAGATCATCAAGGGGTCGCTGGCCAACGGGCTGCGTTATTTTTCCGGGTATCTTGAAAACAACGACGTCGTGCGCGTGACGGGCTACCTGGTCAAGAAGAGCGAGATTGAAAAGCTGCGCCAAAAGAAGCAGTCGCTGAACCAGGTGACGCTGTTCGGCATGGGCGCCCAGGACGGCGCGCACGCCCTGGACCGGAGGATCCAGCACCATGAAGAAAGCGCCGGTCAATAAGATCATTCCTTTTTCCAACGTGGACGGCCCCGGCAACAGAACCGCCGTTTTCTTTCAGGGCTGCACCTTCAACTGCCTGTTCTGCCATAACCCGGAAACCATCCGCCTGTGCGCGGACTGCGGGGCGTGCGTTCCCGGCTGCCCGGCCGGGGCGCTGCGGGTGAACGGCCTGGGGCGGGTCGTTTGGGACAGCGCCCGCTGCGTCCAGTGCGACGCCTGCATCAAAGCCTGCCCGCACGACGCTTCGCCCAGGGTGACCTGGATGACGGTGGAGGAGGTCATGGGGATGATCCGGCGCACCGCGCCGTACATCGGCGGCGTGACGGCCTCCGGCGGGGAGTGCACGCTGCGCTGCGAATTCCTGATCGACCTGTTCACGGAAGTGAAAAAGCTGGGCAAAACCTGCCTGATCGATTCCAACGGCTCCTTTGATTTTGAGGCCGACCCCCGGATCCTGTCCGTGTGCGACGGCGTGATGCTGGATGTGAAGGCCGTGGAGCCCGCCTGGAACGATACGCTGATTTCGTACCCCCGGGATCTGGTCCTGCGGAATCTGGATTACCTGATCAAAACGGGCAAGCTGGCCGAGGCGCGGACCGTGATCTTCCCGGACAGGGACCGGGAGAACGAAGAAACGGTGCGCTATACGGCACGCCGTATCCAAAACAGCTGCCCCTACAAGATCATTCGCTACCGGCCCTACGGCGTCAGGGAACGGTACAGAAAGCTTCTGGGGGAGACGGAAACCGGCGCGGATTACGCGGAGCGCTTTGCCCGGCTGGCCCGGGAGGAAGGCGCGGCACGGGCCTACGTCGTGTAGCGGATGATCCGGCGCAGCGGTTTTTCGCCGGCAACCAACCCGGGCATCCCGCCGGAACCGGGCCGATCCATACGGAAAGCACCGCCGCACAAAGCAGGCGGCCGGACGGTGAAAGCAATCACCGGCTGTGCCGCCGCTGTGTGCAGCGGTGCTTTTATGAAGCCCGGCCGCGCGCCCGCGCCTGTCGGGAACCCGGCGCGGATTTTAAGGGGTGAACAGCCGCGCGATCCATGCTTCGGAGAGACTTTGGTCCGGGCGGAACCGGTCGGAAGCCAGATATGTGTAAACGGCCCGCTGCAGCGCCCGCGCTTCCGGGTACTGAAGCAGCCCGTGCAGCGCGAAGGAGGAAACCAGCAGCCTGCCGTTTCCGCACCGGCACTCAAACAGCCTGGCCAGGGGGCGCAAATAAGCAAAGGAATCCATTTCGGCGACGATGCATTCGGCGCGCTCCGGCAGGATCATGGCCCGCCGGCCGGCCATGGGCCACCACTGCCAGCTGCTGAAGGATTCCGTGGGGAAATCCCGGAACAGCGGGTGGTTCCGGTCGATCAGCTGGCCCATGCCGCCCGCCTGGTGCGGAAAGGTGCAGACAGACCAGAAATCCGGGCTGAACTGGGCCTGAACGGAATGGGGCAGGGCTTCCTTTGTGCTGTCCGGCGCCAGGTACACGGCGCCGCCGCGGCGCAGGACGTCCCGGGCCGCGTCGTCAAAGGCGCGGCATTCATATACGCCTGCCGGGCAGACGGGCTCCGCGTCCGGGTAGACCCACAGGGGATATTCGTTCCCGCTAACGCAGAATCGGATCGTCAGCGTCAGCCGGACAGGTTTTTTAATGCCGTCCAGGCTCAGGCGGATTTCTCCCAGTTCGGTCAGCCCGCCCGCCGGGGCTTCCGCTTCCGGGAGCTTTCCCCGGCGCTCAAAACCGTCCCCCACAAGCACCCATTCCGCCGCGCCGGAAAGGCCGCGCTTTCCGTAGTTGGCGATGCGGACGGGGACGGTCAGCGTTTCTCCGGCGGTGTACGTATACTTTGGAAGCAGCGCCAGGGGCAGCACGTCCCGGAAGAAGGCGGCAAAGCGTTCCGGCCCGGCAAACCCGAAGGGCTTGGGGCGCAGATGGGCGTTCATCATCCCCACCAGCGCCGTGCCCTGGCCGGGGAAATCCTGCAGCCCCAGCAGGGAGATGCCGCTGTATCCTTCCGTGCGCAGGGCGGCTTCCGCTTCCGCCCGGTAGCACAGAAGGCTGCTTTCGCCCGTGGCCTCCGCCATGCGCCGCCAGTCCTTTTCCAGGCCTTTTTCCTTTGCCTTTTCCCGGATGTGCCGGAGGTTTTCCGGGGCGGTGACGCCGTGGAAGCCGCCGATTTCCTCAAAATCCGGCAGCACCTCGTACTGGCCCGCCTCAAAGGAAAAGACGGGCTGGTCGCTTGTTTTGCGGATTTCGGCCATCGTTGCGCCGTAATCGTGCCGGGCGTTTGGGTATTCATGGTTCAGCCAGCCCGTCATGCCGTCGCAGGTCGCCCGCATTTCCATGTTGTGAAAGCGCATGGCGGTGTAAAAATCGCTTGAAGGGTCAGCGCCCTTTTCCCCATAATGGGGATTGGAGCCGCAGGCGTACAGCCGGGTGGGATCATACCGCCGGGCGGCCTGCAGGAGCCGGTCCATGAACGCGTGTCCTTCGGCGCCGGCCTTCAGTTCATTGCCCAGGGTCAGCATCACGAAGGAGGGATGATTGGCCAGATGGCGCAGGATCTGCATGAGCTCGTCCTGATAATACGCCCTCGCTTCCCCGCTTTCAAAGGCGTGAACCGGGTCCCAGTGGGACAGCTCCGGCTGCAGCAGGAGCCCCAGCTCGTCGGCGGCGGCAAACGCCGCTTCCGGCGGGCAGTGGCTGTGAAAGCGCACGCAGTTGACGCCGTAAGCGATGTACGTCCGGAGGATTTCCTTCCAGGCGTCCGTATCCATGGGGCAGTAACCGGTTTCCGGAAACACGGCGCAGCTGGTTTCGCCGCGGAGGAATAAGCGGCGGCGGTTGATCGTCAGGTGTCCGTTTTCCGCCCGGAAGGTACGGATGCCGAACCGCACCGTGCGGGCGGAAAGCCCCGGCGCCGACACGGTCAGGCCGCAGAGGTTTCCTTCCCCGATGTCCCAGCGCGGGGCGTTGGGCTTCAGTTTTAAATCAAAGCGGAACGTCTGCCTGCCGGGCGAAAGGCCGACAGGGCAAACGGCTTCTTCTTCCAGCGCGCCGCTGGCGATGCGCAGCTCGCCGCGCCAGGGGCGGGCGGCGTCCGTTTCCACGGCGACCCGGAGCCGGCCATCCAGGGGGTATACGCGGACGTCCGTCAGAAACACCGGTTCTTCCGCCCGGAGCCGGATCCGGCCCAGCAGACCGTTCCAGTTAGTCTGGGTCTCGTCCGACGCGGCGGAGGAATACACGATGGCCTCCCGGGGCCAGCCCGGGTAGCTGTTGTCCGACAGGAACTCGAACCGGTCGTGCCCGGTCACCAGGCCCGTGACCTCAAAGACATAAGGGGCGGAGAGGCAGCCGGGCCGGTACGGCGCCGCTTCCCGGCCGTTGACCAGCAGGCGCAGATGCCGTGCCCGCTCCACGTCCACAAAGAAGCGCCTGCCAAGGGGCATGGCCCAGTCCGCCGTCCGGGAGAAACGGGCCGGTCCTTCATACGTATGCTTCCGGGTCAGCCGGGTCACGATGGGGTCGCCCGGATGCCAGAAGCCGATGCGCCGCACCTCGTCCGCCTTCCACTGCTTTTTTGGGTCGTCCGGGAAGCCGATGCCGTTTTCGTCCAGCGTGCCCGGCAGGCGTGCCGGGGCCCGGCGACCGGGAATCTCACAGGTCCAGACGTCGGAAAGATCAAGGCATTCCATGTTTTTCTCCTTCAGCTTCAGCGAGCCGCCGGTGCAGCAGGGCGCCCTGATGCGTCCGCCTGATCCTGAGCGCCGCGTCAAAGCACTGCTCCGCCCGCTTCCGGTCGCCCAGCCCCAGGCTGCCCAGGGCGATCAGGTATTCGCAGTGGGCGCGGCTGCGCAGGGACAGATCCTCGTCAAAGAGCTGCAAATCCGGCAGGGACACGGCGAAATAGTCGATCCGGACCTGGTCGTAATAATGCTTCTCGCCGTAGGAGATTAGCTTGTAAAAGTGGCTTCTGGCCCGGTCTTCCCGGCCCAGGGCCCGGTGGGCCAGCCCCTGGTAGAAGATCATGTCGGCAGGCTGGTCGTTGTAATAGACGGCGGAGGCGGGCTCTTCCTCCCCGGCGGCGGCCAGCTCCAGCTGACGGACGGCCTCCGCTTCATGGCCCAGCGCTCTCTCCGCCAGGCCCAGGTAATAATGGATGTCGCTGTCCTTCGCCCCTTCCAGCTTTCCTTCCCCGAGGTTGGGCGGGAATACCAGTGCGCGCTTCAGCAGCTCCGCGGCCTTTGGGGCGTCGCCCGCGCGCAGCGCCCGGACGCCCAGCTGGGTCAGGGCCGCCGCGTATTGCGCGGTCACCTTGCCCTCGCCGCCCTCCCAGGGGTGGAAGGTTCGGGCCAGGAGGAGGTCCAGGGCTTCCTGATGCCGGCCCGTGTCGTTGAGCAGGGCGCAGTATTCCGCGTACAGATCATCCCTCTGGAACGCCGTGTCCCGGTGGGCGTCCAGGAAGGCGAGGCATTCTTCCGCGCTGAAGTTCAGCCTGAGGTACAGATGGGTCAGCTCCAGCAGGATCCGGGCGCCGGACGGGTCCAGTCGGTAAGCCCGTTCCATGCAGGCCCTCGCCTTTTCCCTGTCTCCCCGCTTGTTGTAATAGGCCAGGGACAGGTTGCGCCATACGGTGGGAAAATCCTCGTCCAGTCGGGCGGCCTTTTCCCAGCAGGCGACGGCGTCGTCGTACTGCCGTTTGTCATACCACAGGCACCCCAGGTAATAGAGGGCTTTTCCGTCCTTTTCATTCCTCTGGACGGCGAACTGCAGGGCGCCGATATCTTCAAGCCGGTTGGGGAAGCAGTACGCCGGGTCCGCGCTTTGGGCGCCTTCCAGCGCCTGGGCGGCATATGCCTCGTCCCCGTTCAGGTGGGCGTACAGCGCCAGGTAATACCACACCATGGGCGTGAATTCCGGGCAGCATTCCAGGATAAAAACGGCGTCGGCGTAATAGCCCGCCTCGGCGTAGTCGATGGCACATTCGATGAAGCTGCTCGCCCTGCCGTTCATCATCCGGAGCGCGCCGCTGATATCCCCGGATTCCAGGCGGGAAACGTAATCAAAGGCGTCCAGTTTCAGGTTTTCTTCGTACCAGGCTTCGGCTTCGTCGGTCCTTCCCAGGGAATCCAGGATCAGGCCTTTCAGCGCCCGGGCTTTCAGATTGTGGGCATTTTTGACCAGGCTCCGTTCCGCGTGCTCCAGGGCCAGCTCGTATTCGCCCCGCCTGCAGTCGATGCAGGCGATATGGTAGTAGCCCGTTTCCTGCTCCCCGGCGGTCCAGACGGCCTTGAAGAAGGCGTCGTAGGCTTCGTCGTCCCGGCCCTGATACCGCAGGGACAGGCCCAGGTTCAGGTACGCTTCGCTGCCGGAAGGGTTGGGGTTATGGGATGTCATGCGGGCGATGGCGGCGCGAAAAAAGGGTTCCGACCGGGCAAACTGCCCCCGGCGCAGCAGCAGCAGCCCGTAGGCGTTATTGGCCCGGAGATCGCCGGGGTCGCGCTTCAGGGCCTCCAGATAGTAAGGGTCGGGCAGATAGGTGGCGTGGCGGTACTGCTCCAGGTGGATGCCGGTCAGGTACAGTTCCTCATTGGTCAGGATCTCTTCCGGCAGTTTCGCCGGGGGCATGGGGTCGGGAACGGGCTCGATCGTTCCGGGCCGGGGCGTATAGGAAAGCAGCTTTCTCCCCCCGCCGGCGTAAACGGAAAGCGTCAGCGCGGTTTCGGGCGCGCGGACGGCCGTTTCGTCTTCCAGGACGGCGACGGGGCTTAAATCGCATGTTTTTTCGTAAACCGTTTCGCCGCCCCGGTTCAGCGTCACCCGGGCCCCCGGCAGGGACTGGGACGCGTAGACGACGAACCGCGCCCTGCCGTCCTTCACTTCCAGGTTCAGCGCGCATTCCCGGCAGGCGTTTTTCACGTACCCCGCCGCTTTATAGGGCATGAAATACTGGGTGAAGGTCTTTTCCTCAAAGGGCCCGAGCCAGGCAAAATCGGGCTGGTTATCGCAGTACATGCCGGTCATCAGCTCTATGTACGGGCCGTTTTTGTCGGTGAGATTCCTGTCCCAGGCGCGGCCGAAATCCCCGCAGCCCCAGGTCCACTGCTTTTTGCCGGGGGAAACGTGATGGTCGGCCACGTGCAGGAGCCCGGCCCGCGCGCCTTCGTCATAGCTGCCCACAAAGTCGTAATCGCTGCGGGCGCACATGTAGGAGGTGGGCACGGGGATGTTTTTGTAGCGGGAAATGTCCACCCCGGCGCCGTAATCGTGCTTGTAATAGACCCCGGTAGCGATGGGGAACCGGCTCACGTCCCGCTTGCCGTGGTCGAATACGGCAGTCACGTCCGGCGGAAAGACGGACCGGGTACGGTCGTTCACCGCCACGGCGGGATTGGCCCACCACAGGAAGGTCTGGGGCAGGCCGGTGCGGTTGTACAATTGCCCTTTGACTTCAATGTACGCTTTGCCCGGGTAAAGCGTAAAGGTCATTTTGCCCTTGGTGCCGTACATCTGGTCCACCTCGGAAAGCTCCACCGAAACGCTGCCGTCCGGGTTCTCTGAAGTGCGGAAGTCGGTGGGCGAAAAGGTGGTGGGCCGGTGGTGCTGGGGCCAGTTGAACTCGATGCCGCCGGAAATCCACGGCCCGGCCAGGCCCACCAGCGCGGGCTTGATGACCTCGTTATAATACACGAAATCGTATCCGTTGGTCTTGTCAAAGGCCCGCTGGATGCGGCCGCCCAGCTCGGGCAGCACCATGACCTGGAGGTATTCGTTTTCCAGATACACGGCGGTATAGGGCCTGTCTTCTTTTTCATCCAGGATCTTATCGGTCACCGGCAGGGGATACACCTTGCCGCTGCTGCCCTGATACACGCGCTTTTCCAGAAACATGGGGTTCGGATCGGGCTGCCCGACCCCGTAGGTGGGGATCATCACCGTCTCTGTCCGGACGCTGGCTTTCATATTTTATATTTCTCCTTCCTGTACCGGATCATCATCCACAAGCACCATTTCCGCCCGGAGCAGCTCCGCTTCCTCCGTTTCCGCTTTTTCCGAAAGCCCCGCCATGGCGGAAGCGTCCACCGTCACCTGCTTGCGGACGGGGGTCAGGTACAAAACAAGCGGCTGGGTCCGGAGGGCTTCCGGATCACAGTCCACCCGGATATCCCAGCAGCCGCCGTTGCAGAAATTGTCCGAAATCAGCGTATTGCCCGCGAAGGCGCTGCCGGTGTCCCCCCGGTACCAGACCCGGAGCAGGGCCTGCTTGTGGCCTTTGAGCCGTTCCACGGGCAGGTCCGCCGCGTACCGCCCGATTCCTGTCTGCCGGAAGGAAACCGGTACGGGCCGCCGGCCGCTGTCAATGCGCGCGCGGAGGGTGAAGCGGCTTTCTGTTTGGGACCATTTGTACACATCGGCGCTGCCGGATTCCAATTCCGCCTTCAGATGCTGTCCGTCCCACAAAAGCGGCCGGTCACACAGCCAAGCCGCATCCTGACAGATCCAGAAGTTCTGCGCGTCCTGCCGGGACAGGGTCATGAGGACCTGGTCCCCCGCCCGGAACGCTTCGCCGATTCTGGGGCGGAATTCCCGCCCGTCCAGGCAGTAGACCGGCGTCATGCCCGCCGGTGCCAGGAAAAACCATGTATTGCCAATATGGGCCAGGGGCTGGGCCGCGGCCCAGTCCAGCCGGACGGTACCCAGGCGGATGCCGAAAGGCAGGATCGCGTTTTCTCCCGCGGCGAGATCGAAGCGGAAGGTGACGCCGCCGTCCGGCAGGATGAGGCGGACCTCGTCCCCGCGCCGGTCCCGCATGTCCGCGTGATCCTGGAAATTGCAGACGAACAGGAAACCGCTGCTTCCCTTCACGCGCACGGAAAAGCGCAGGGGGCCCGGGTCGTCGGGCGAAAGTTCCTTCAGATGCTCCGGCAGCACGGCCTTCGTTTCCTCAAGAAAGCCGGAGAACATCCGGCAGAAGGAATGGATGGCCCTGAGCCGCCCGTAGCTTTCCCGGATCTGCCCGAACTCCCCGACGGCCGCCTGGTAGTCGTAGCTGCGCCGGGGCACCTGGCCCTCGTTCAGATAGGGCGTGACCCGGCCCAGGGGGGTGGTGCCGCCCCGGTACATGTAATACCCCAGCAGGTTGCAGCCGCTGCCCAGCTTGATGTTGGCCAGGGCGTCGACGGCCCGCATGTCCATTTGGAAACGGTATTTATAGGAACACATCATGCCGCCCATCATTTCGCAGCAGGCGTAGGGACGGCTTTCGGGGTCGTAGGAGGGCTCAAAGTTGTATTCCTTCGGGACAGCGCTGTTGTGGTTGTCCCGGTAGATGTATTCCGGCGTGGCGGGATGGACGCCGGCCTTTGTGTAAAACAGCCAGGGCTGGTAGGCGTACCCGCCCCACAGGGGCAGGACTTCCTCCGCCGGGGTTACGGCGCCGCCCCAGGCGGTGGCGGTGTAAAAGGGCGTCACGATGCCCTCCTCCGTCATGATCCGTTTGAGGGCCAGCATATAATCCTGCCCGGAATGGCCGCCGTTGACCCATTCGCCGGAGACGCCCGCCGTCATTTCCCAGGGCGCGCTGGAATGCTGGTATTCGTTTTCGATCTGGATCCCGATGATGCAGCCGCCCTGGGAGAAATAATGGCCGTCCATCTGGCGGTGCAGCTGACGGAACAGCCTTCTGACGGCGGCAAGGAACCCCGGGTTGTTTTCCCGGACGTCGTAGGGCTTTCCGTACAGCCAGTCGGGCAGGCCGCCGTTGCGCATTTCCCCGTGGATGAACGGCCCGATGCGCAGGATCACCGGCATGCGGTGCTTTTCGCAGAGGTCCAGGAATGCCCGCAGATTCCGGCAGCCGTCGAAGCGGAAGACGCCTTCCTCCTCTTCGTGCACGTTCCAGCAGACATAGCCGGACAGGATATTGATGCCGCCGCACCGCATCTTGACGATGCTGTCCTCCCACTGGTCGGGGGATACCCTGAAAAAATGCATTTCCCCGCTGATGCCGAAAAAGGGCCTGCCGTTCAGCGTCATATAGTAATTGGTAAAGCCGATCTCCCGCCCGTCCGGACTGCGCCCGGAAAATTTGTCCCCCAGCGGGTATATCTTTTTTTCCGGCACATCGGCCGCGTTCAGCTGATACATATGAAATCACGCTCCGATCAGACCTGATCCGGTTTCATTGAGAACGGGGCCGCGCCCGGGACGGGCGTCCCTGATGTTCCCCGGTCCGTTCTCCTTTGCCCATGACCATAGTATATGCAAAAAGACGTTTTTTCACAAGGGCGTTTTTCTCCGCCCTGCATATTTTTCCGGGCGCTTGACGCGGCAGCGTACCGGAGGCTCCGGCGTCAGGGCGTATTGACAGAAACCGGCCTCCATATTACAATACAATCAGAGAAAGCGCTTACATAAAAAACGACGCGCGCCGGAGAACGGGATCCGGAGCATGATCTGAAGGCGACGCCGCGGGCCCCCGGGCGCGGCCCGTGCGCGGGGGAAAAAGGAGCAAATCAATGGAAAGACTGTTTCGGACCCATCGGATCCGGCAGAGCCGGAGCTGTGACCCGGTATGGACGCTGACCACGCCGGACCCGGGCGGGCTGGCCGGGCCGGAAAAGGTGATCGTTCCGGGCGTGTGGGAAACCCATCCCGCCCTGCGGCGGTACCGCGGCCGGGGCGTGTTCGAGCAGGAAATCGTCTGCGGCGGGAACGTCCTGTTCCGCTTTGGCGGCGTCAGCTTCAGGGCCCGCGTCTTTCTGGACGGTGCGCCGCTTACGGAGCATTACGGCGCGTACACCGCTTTTGAAGCGCTGGCGCCGGGCCTTGCTCCCGGGCGGCACCGCCTGCGGGTGGAGGCGGACAACCGCTTCGGGGAGGATTCCGCGCTGCACATCCCCAACGATTACTACGCCTACGGCGGCATCAGCCGCCCGGTGACCGTGGAAGAACTGGCGGACGCGTACATCGACCGGTGCCGCGTCACGACCCGCCGCGGAGCGGACGGATGGATGGCGGAGGCGGAAATTTCCGTCCGGAATCTGTCGGAAAAGCCCGCGGCCGGCACGCTGTCCATGACCATCGCCGGCGCGCGGCGGGAAACGTCCGTCATCCTGCGGGGAATGGAAACGGGCGCTTTTACCCTCTCCGTCCCCTGCGGGGAGGTTGAGCCCTGGTCGCCGGACCATCCCGCGCTGTACTTTGCCGAAGCCGTTTTATCCGTCGGCGGGAAGCCCGCGGACGACTGGATCGACCGGATCGGCTTTAGGGAGATCCGGACGGAAGGGAAAAGGCTTTTGCTCAACGGGGAACCCCTCCTACTGCGCGGGTTCAACCGGCACGAGGAATACGGCGGCTTCGGCCTGGCGGCGCCGCCCCAGGCCATGATGCAGGACATCCAGCTGATGCGGGCCATGGGGGCCAACTGCGTACGCACCTGCCATTATCCCAACGACCCCCGCTTTCTGGACCTGTGCGACGAAACGGGAATGCTGGTGTGGGAGGAATCCCACGCAAGGGGCCTGTCGGAGGAACAGATGCGCCACCCCCTGTTCCGGGCGCAGGTGAAGCGGTGCACGGAGGAAATGGTCCGCCAGCACGGCAGCCACCCGTGCATCCTGATCTGGGGGTGTCTGAACGAGTGCGCGGACGACACGGAATACGGCGCGGCCTGCTACCGGGAGGTCCTTTCCCAGATCAGGGAACTGGACCCGTCCCGGCCCGTCACGGCCGCGCTGCTGGAGCGGCCCGGCGGATTGGTCTACGGGGATATGGACGTTGTGAGCGTCAACCTCTACCCCCAATGGTACCGCAGCGATTCCGTCCGGGAGGCGCTGCGGCGCAAAATCCGGGAGATCGATGAAAACGGCGGCGCCGGCAAGCCCCTCATCGTCAGCGAGATCGGCGCCGGGGCGATCTACGGCTATCACGACCCGCTGGGCGAAGCCAAATGGTCGGAGGAACGGCAGGCCGCGATCCTGGCGGAGCAGATCGGCGCCGTCCTTAGGGAACCGAACGTCTGCGGGATTTTCTTGTGGCAGTTTGCCGATGTGCGGGTGGACGAATCGTGGTTCATGAGCCGCCCCAGGACCTATAACAACAAGGGCGTGGTGGACGAGTTCCGCCGGCCCAAGCTGGCGTACCGGACGGTCCGGGCGCTCTTTGGCGGGCAGAAGGAAAAAGACCTCTCCGGGCAGGCGGATGAATGAACGGCGTTTTTTTGTCCGGAGCGGCCTGCCCGTTTCCGCAGGCGGGAGGGGCGCTTGTTCCATCTGGCCGGTTTATGGTCTGAACTGCACAGATTTAACCCGGAATTGAGCGGAAATGACCGGGAATGCCTGATACAATGAGGACAGAAAAAAACATCGTACAGGACCGGAACTGAACAGGAGAATGCATATGAACGATTATCGGAAGGGCGGTTTCACACTGCCGGGTGAAGCGGGCTACGAGGACCTGACGCTGCAGATGGCGGAAAAATGGGGCGCGGACGTGATCCGCGATTCCGACGGCACCAAACTGTCCCCCCGGATCCTGGCGTCGGGCTGCCGGATTTATTCCACCCTCTGCGTCATCCGGGAGCATAACGGGTTCGCCCTGGCGCACCCGGACGCCCAGCAGCAGACCTTTCTTTCCACGGATCCGGTCCTGGCGCTGGGGGACACGGCGGAGATCGCGCCGCTTGCCGGGTATTTTGACGAGCAGTTCCAGGTGAACGACAGCCCCGACGCGCTGCCTTACTGGCAGGTGTGGGACCGGACGGCGGATACCCTGGTGCCCCGGGCGCAATGGGACTGGGCAGACGGCAGGATCACCGTGCGGGGCTGCGTCCCCTATCACCGGTACACGGCGTCCTTCCTGGCCTGGCGCATCTGGGAAGAGATCAACATGTACAACCACACCACCA
>CAMJXZ010000009.1 GCA_946409855.1 uncultured Clostridia bacterium
CCGGCAACTCCGGCGGCGGCATGTTCAACACCCTGGGCCAGCTGATGGGCATCCCGGAGCGCAAGTACTCCACCGGCCTGTTCAGCGGCGCGGACGTGGACAACATCGGCATGTGCATCCCGATCAACCTGGCCAAGCCCCTGATCCGGGAAGCGCTGCAGAAGTATAACAGCGGCACCGACGTTGCCGCGTCCCGCACCGGCGAAAACCAGACTTCGCCGGACGGCAGCCGGCCGCTGCTGGGCGTCAGGGTGACGACCGTTTCCGGGGCCAACGCGGTCCTGCCGGACGGCGCGCTGGTGATCTCCGTGGAGGAGGATTCCAACGCCTCCCGCGCCGGCATCCAGGCGGGCGACGTGATCGTTTCCGTGGATGATACGGTGATCTCCAGCTCGAACGCCCTGGTCAGCTGCATCCAGAATTACAATGAAGGGGCTGAGCTGAAGATCAGGATCTATCGGGCGCCTGGCATGGCGGATGCCATCCAGACGGACCGGATCGACCTGAGCACCGTCGGCGAGGGCGAGTACATCGACCTGACCGTGACGCTCCTTGGCAGCGCTGCCGCCTGACCGCTTCTTATGATCCGCGCGGAACTTCCCATGTTCCATTGAATTTCTGTTTGGCCGCCTCGGGGCCGGTTCCAATGTAAGGAACCGGCCCCGAGGCGGTTTTCCGCGTGCAGGCAGAACCGGCCGCCGGAAAGAAAAATTGGCGGAAAAAACTGTCAAAAACCTGAAAAAAGCCGTCAAAAGCGGATTGACAATGAAAGAGATTCTGTGATAAAATATTCAGTGCGTCAATGGCCTCCGTTAGCCCCGGGACCATTGCTTTTTCCGGATATGCGACCATCATAGCCGGACGGTTGTCTTACCCCCTTTTATTTGATTTTTTCTTTTGAAGAAACAGGAGGAAGTTCACTTGAATACCTATATGGCAACTGCGCAGGACATCAGGGCCGAGCGCAAATGGTATATTATAGATGCGGATGGCGTCGTCCTGGGCCGTCTGGCCAGCCAGGTCGCCAACATCCTTCGCGGCAAAAACAAGCCGATCTACACCCCCAACGTGGATACCGGCGATTACGTCGTCATCATCAACACCGACAAGGTCCGCATGACCGGCAAGAAGCTGGATCAGAAGATCTACTACCACCACAGCGGCTACGCCGGCGGCCTGAAGGAAACCAAGTACCGCCGTCTGCTGGAAACCAAGTCTGACTTCGCGGTGCGCCATGCCATCGTCGGCATGCTGCCCAAGGGCCCCCTCGGCCGTCAGATGGCCAAGAAGCTCTACATCTACAAGGGCGCGGAGCACAAGCAGCAGGCCCAGCAGCCCCAGGTGCTGACGCTCAGCAAATAAGGACGTAAAGGAGAAAGACAATTATGGCAACTTCTGATTTCCATGCCGTTGGCCGCCGCAAGTCGGCCGTCGCCCGCGTCCGTCTGGTGAGCGGCGAAGGCAAGATCGTCATCAATAAACGCGACATCAACGATTACTTTGGTCTTGAAACCCTCAAAATGACCGTTCGTCAGCCCATGACGCTGTGCAACGTGTCCGGCCTGGATGTGCTGGTCAACGTGCACGGCGGCGGTCTGACCGGCCAGAGCGGCGCGATCCGCCACGGCATCAGCCGCGCCCTGTGCAAGGCCAACCCCGAGCTGCGCGCCGCCCTCAAGAAAGCCGGCTTCCTCACCCGCGATCCGCGCATGAAGGAACGCAAGAAGTACGGCCTGAAGGCTGCCCGCCGCGCGCCGCAGTTCAGCAAGCGCTGATCCTGCGCCGAACTTGAACTACAGAATGGAGAGGTGTTAATATGGGTCCCACTTATCATCCCAAGAAACGCCAGCGCAGCATGGTGCATGGCTTCCGCGCCCGCATGTCCACCAAGAACGGCCGCAGGGTGCTTGCCCGCCGCCGTCAGCGCGGCCGCAAGCAGCTGACCGTCTGATAGAAGCGCTGATGATCTGATATCACATGGCTTAGCCCGCCCCCGCTTCAGCCAAACCGCAGCCTGGGGCGGGCAGTTTTTTATACCGGAGGCAATGGATGCAGCAGCAGTACCGCATGCGGAAAAATGCGCATTTTCAGCGCGTCTACAAAAAAGGCAAGCCTGCCGCCGCCCGGGAAATCACGCTGCTGTACCTGAAGGGCCCCAGGCTGCTGGTCGGTTTCTCGGTCAGCAAAAAAGTGGGCGGCGCCGTGATCCGCAACCTGATCAAGCGCCGCCTGCGGGCTGCCTTCCGGGAAGAGCTTCCGGGGCTCAAACCCGGGCTGTACGTGATTGCCGCCCGGTCTGCCGCGGCGGGAGCAAAGTATCAGACGCTTTCCAAATCGCTCCGCTATCTGCTCAGAAAGCAGCAGTTATATAAAGAAGCACCATGATGAGCCAAATCCTTTTGCGTTCCATCCGATATTACCAGAAGCATATCAGCCCCCTCAAGCCGGGGTGCTGCCGTTTTGTCCCTACCTGTTCCGAATATGCCGCGATCGCCGTACAGCGGTACGGTGCTGCCGCGGGTTCTGTGATGGCCATGAAACGATTGCTGCGCTGCCATCCGCTGTGCAAGGGCGGGTATGACCCGGTGCCTGAGCTCCCCGACGCCGCAATCAGAAGGGATGTCAGATAATTATGGCTTTTTTTACTCAGATCTTTCGTTCAGTGCTGGAATGGCTCTATAGTTGGATGAGAGATTACGGCTGGGCTACGATCATGTTCACCATCATGATGCGTATGATCATGCTGCCTCTGGACATCAAAAACCGCAAGAGCATGCTCAAGATGCAGGAGATGCAGCCCAAGATCAACGAGCTCCAGCGCAAGTACGGCAACGACCAGCAGAAGCTGCAGCAAAAGCAGATGCAGCTGTTCAAGGAAGAACACTACAGCCCCTTTTCCGGATGTCTGCCCATCCTGCTGACCTGGCCGATTTTCATCGTCATGCTCGGCGCCATGCGCGATATTTCCAACGAACTGCTGGTCAAACAGCTTTTTACGTACATCTCCGGCGAAACGCCCCTGCATGACGGCTGGCTCTGGGTCAAGAATCTGTGGATTGCCGATTCCCCGTTCAGCGCTGTCGTCCCCACGATGGAAAGTCTCCGGGTGATTCCCTCCGAAATCTGGACCAAAGTCGTATCCGGCCTGACGCCTGAACAGCTCAGCGCCGTGGTTGCCAATATCCCGAACTATACGGAAGACCTGCTCAGCGCGACCGGCGGTCTGAGCAAGGACCAGCTCGCCAATACGATCACCACCCTGGTCAACGCGGCGCAGCTGCAGCCGGCTTACAAGAGCGCCACGGAATTGCTGGTCAAGAATATCAATCTCTTTATTGTTAACCTCAACATTTTCAAAACCCCCAACGGTTACCTGCTCCTGCCGGCCCTGGCCGTCATTTCCCAGCTGTTCATGACCAAGTTCACCGGCGCCCAGCAGCCCGCGCAGCAGCCTGCCGGCAAGCCGGCGAACGCCCAGCAGGCGCAGCAGCAGCAGACGTCCGAGACCATGGGCAAGTTCATGAAATATTTCTTCCCGATCTTTACCGGCTGGATCTGCCTGACTTCCAGCGCATCCTTCGCGCTGTACTGGGTCACCAGCAACATCGTCGCCGGCGTTTCGAACTTTGTCATTACCAAATACTATGAGAACAAAAAGTCCGGCACGGCCGTGAAAGAGGTGATCAAATGAACAGCATTGAAATGACCGCCAAGACGACAGAAGACGCCATCTCCCAGGGCCTGGAGCAGCTGGGGGTCAGCATCAGCGATGTCCGGGTGGAAATCCTGGAAGAAGGCAGCAAGGGTTTGTTCGGCCTGTTCGGCAGCCGTCCGGCCAAGGTGCGCCTGACTGTGATCGAAGAAGAAACCACCGACGAAGTCAAGGAAATCTTCTCCTCTGTGCAGGCGCCCGAAAAGCCCGCGGCCCAGCAGGCGTCCAAGGCGCCCAGGGCGGAAAAGCCCGCGCCCAAGGCGGAGAAGCCCGCCCCCAAGGCCGACAGGCCCGCGAAAAAGCCCGCCCCGAAAGCCGCGCCCGCCCAGGAGGAAAAGGCGCCCGAACAGCCGGCGGAAAAGCCTGCCCGCGCCCGGAAGCCCCGCGCCGAAAAGCCTGCCGAAAACGCGGCACCCAGGGAAGAAAAGGCGGCCGCAAAGCCTGAACGCACGCCCGTCCCGGTGACGCCCGCCGTCCAGCTGGACAAGGACACCCGGGAAGGCAAGGCGCAGGATTTCCTGCAGAACGTCACCCGGCTGATGGGGCTCCCCGATATCCAGGTGCACGTCCATACCGACGAGGAAGGCTATATCCGCGTGGATATGCAGGGCGATCCGTCCGGCGTGCTGATCGGCCGCCGCGGCGAAACGCTGGATTCCCTGCAGTACCTGACCAGCCTGTACGTCAACAAGGGCCAGAGCGAGTATACCCGCGTCACCCTGGATACGGAAAACTACCGGGCCAAGCGGGAAGACACCCTGGTGCGCCTGGCGAACCGGATGGCCAACCGCGCCGTCAAGTCCGGCCGCCGCGTCTCGCTGGAGCCCATGAACCCCTACGAGCGCCGGATCCTGCACAGCGCGCTGCAGGGCAACCAGGCGGTGGAGACCCATTCCGAAGGGGAAGAGCCCAACCGCCACGTGGTCATCACCCTGAAACGGAACGACAGCCCCGCCGACGCGGAATAATATAAGAAATATCCGGGCAGGAATCCTTTTTCCTGCCCGGTTTTTTGGAAGGAAAACCGGATGAGGAAAAACAAAAACCTTCTGGTGGTGGCGGCGCTGTGCGTGATGGCGCTGGCCGTCCTCGGCCTGGCGCTTTTGCTCAGGAAAAACGACCCGCCCGCTCCGGACGCGTCCAGGGCGGTCCGCGTGTATGTGAACGGGGAGCTGTATACCACCGCGCGCCTGGGGGACAAGCAGGAGATCACCGTCCGTCAGGAGGACGGGCAGGTGAACGTGATCGGGCTGGACGGCGAGGGCGTGTGGATGGAAAGCTCCACCTGCCGCAACCAGCTGTGCGTGCAGCAGGGGAAGGTCACGCCGGAGAATTACGCCGACCGTTTCTATGGCACCAACATCATCTGCCTGCCCAACCGGGTCACCGTGGAGCTGGTCCTGAACGAGGGCGAGCGAGACCCGGACGCGCCGGATATCTGACAGGTCAGGAGAAGGACCGGATGAAGACGTTTGACTGGATCGCGCTTCGCGAAAAGGCAAGGGAACATTTCGCGAAAAGGAAAAGGGGCAGGCCGGAGGAGACGCTGGAAGCGTTTCTGCGCCCGGATCCCGGCACCGTGCGGAAGCATATATGCTTTGCCGCCCTGCTGCTGGGCTGCGTGGTCCTGTTCTTTTTGATGCTGCGGGTCCCGTTCGGCATGCGTTACGTGCATAAAAAGGGCCTGGGGGCGTATCTGGTCCTGTGCGCGGGCTCATGTCTTGCCGCCGGGGCGGGAGCGTTTTATTATGTCTTCCGTCTGATCAGGGAAGCAAAAGCCTTCCGCAAGGAAATGACCGGCTATGAAAAGGCCGGCCGGCTGGATCTGTACCGGGAGGATTTCAGGGCCGGCGCGGATTGGTGTGACCATCAGCTGCGGCTGGGGGAAAAGTTTTTTATACGTCCGGGGCGCAAAAAAAGTGCTGTGCTATGAGCAGATCAAAGAAGTCCGTACGCATCATTACCCGGACCGCGGCAGAAGCAGCGGCTACGGCGCCGAGATCATCATGCAGGGGCAGGAAAAGCATGTGACCGGCTGCCGGGAAAAAATATTTCTCACGCGGAACCAGGCGCTTGCTTACTATGAGCCGCTGTTCGGCGCGCTCCGGGCCCGTCAGCCAGAACTGGTCATGCCGGCCCTTCAGCGCCCCGCCCCTGCTTCCCGCGGGCGCGGCGGGCCGGAGACGGAAAGCCTGAAGCAGTCCGCCCTGTGGTCGTATCTTTATAAAGGCAAGGCGCCTGTGATCATCATGATGATGGTACCCGCTTTGATTTTTACGTTCCTGCTGGCGGCGGGGGTCGATACCATGATCGGATCGTCACAGGACCGGTCCATCCGGATGCTGTCGCTGTTCATGGTGCTGATTTCGCTGTTTTTTCTGTTTTTGATCGCGCGGGAAACGGCTGCCCTGTTCCGCAGGAGGAACCGGTTCCGGGGCCGGATGGAACAGTACCTGAAAGAAGGAATCATGCGGGACATTCTGGATGATTTTGAGCGGTCGCCGGAAATCGGGGACGGGACGCTGCGCCTGGGGGAAAAATACGTTTTCATCCGCGGCGGGGAATTTGTTCCTTCCTGGCCGGAGGTGCAGGGGCTGCGACAGGTCCGGGAGAGCGGGAAAAGATATGCCCGTTACGCGCTGTACGTCATCGTGGACGGGGATCCGGTTTTCATCCGGAGCGTCCCGGCCCCGGAAGATCTTGCGTATATGATCCGCGCGTTTCAGGAAAAGCTGCCCGGGCTGGAACCGGAAATCAAAAATTAAAGCGGTCTTCCTCTGTTCCGGCGGGCGGCGTTCCGGGGCATGGATCAATTATTTCATTTTTTCTTCATTTTTTACATAATTTTTTCGAAATTGTTACAAAATATGTTTGACAATTGGCGCGGATTCTGGTATATTTTTACCGGAATACCAGCGCCTTTTTGAACCATATTTTGAAAGGGCCTGGACAGCGACGAAAGGAGGATGCGTGAAAGCAGGCTGTCTGCTTTTGCGCGGCGGCATATATGTCCAACCAGAATGACGGGCAGAAGAAGGACGCGTATACGCATCTGAAGCATATTCTGGCGATTCTGCTGGTGTTTACGGCAGTCACCGCGATCGGTTTCATCTATACCAGGGACACGGTGGACAAGCAGAAGGCCGCGCTGGAGGCCCAGCGGAAGGAACAGAACCAGGCGCTGGTCGACCAGCATAACCAGTGGCTGGCGGAACAGCGGGCCGGCCATACCGGCGTCGTGGAAGACGAGAACTGGCCGGAACCGCAGCCGGAAGGCTGGGACATCGTGGACCTGAGCGATTATTCGGTGAACGCGGTCATGACCCAGCCCTTTACCCGGGAAGAAATGGAGACCGCCGGCCTGATGGTTGTCAACCGCTGGCACTACCTGCCGGGGGATTTCAATGACGACCGCTTTGTCGGCGGCGACGAGCTGGTCAGCATCGCCAGCACCTCCCGGGCGGACGGCTTTTCCATCCAGACGAAAAACGCTTCCGTCAGCCTGATGCGCCCCGCCTATGAGGCGCTGAGCAAGATGCTGCAGGCCGCGAAGGAAAGCGGGCTGGAGTACATCACCATCGACGAAGGCTACCGCACGAACGAGACGCAGAACAAGCTGTTCATGGACGCGCAGGCCAAGTACGAGGACCGCTATACCGGCGAGGTGCTGATCGAAAAGACCAGGGAAGGCGTCAGCGTGCCCGGCACCAGCGATTTCCAGACGGGTCTTTCCGTCCGCGTGTACCGGACCAAGTCCGGGGACTCGGAATTCAACAGCGCGCCCTTCCGCGAAACCGAGCAGTTCACCTGGCTGTACAACCACAGCTGGGAGCACGGCTACGTGTTCCGCTTCCCGCTGGCCGGCTACCCCACGGAAAACACCCCCGACAAGTCCTGGAAGACGGGCATCAGCGTGCAGCTGATGGTCTTCCGCTACGTGGGCAAGGGGCCGGCCGCCGTGATGCACGCCAAGGATTTCTGCCTGGAAGAGTTTGTCGAGTACATGGTCGAGCATCCGCACATCGCCGTTTTCCAGAACGGGGAGCTCAAATATGAGCTGTACCGGGTGGCCGATTCCGGTGCCGCGATGAATGTGGACGTGACGGACTGCAACGAAGTGACCGCTTCCATCGACAACATCGGCGGCGTGATCGTGTCCCTCGCGTACTGATAACCTGTATACGAAAAAGCGGGGCTGCTGCAGAGACATGCGGCAGCCCCTTTGCAAGCCCTTTTCTGCTTGATTTAAGGAGTATCGGATGAAGCGGCAGATTCGACTGATTGCCCTGGATATGGACGGTACCCTGCTGGACGACCGGAAGGAGATATCGCCGGCGACCTGTCAGGTGCTGACCGACCTGCGCGAAGCCGGGGTGCCGGTGGCGCTCTGCACCGGCCGGTGCCGGAAGGAAACGGAAATCTATCCGCAGCTGACTTCGGCGGTGCCCTACGGTATCCTGGCCAGCGGCGCCTGGGTGCTGGACATGCGCAGCGGGGAAACCATCAGCGGCAGCTGCATTACCGCCGAAACGGCCCTGGCCGCCCTGGCGGCCGCCGGGCAGGAGGACGCGGTCCCGCATCTGCTGACCGGCGGCGCTTCCGTCTGCTGCGCGGGGGATATCGCCCGGCTGCGGGAACACCAGATGGGCGCGTATGAGCCGATGTTCCGGGCCATCTGCGAAAAGCCCCGGGATATGGCGGAATACATCCGGACCCATGAAGACCGGCTGTACAAGCTGAACTTCTATTTCCTGAACGGGGAAGCCCGGGCGCGGGTTGAAGCCAGGCTGGCCGGCCTCCCCCTGGAGCTGGTGCACGCGGAAACCGCTTCGCTGGAATGCACGGCCGCCGGGGTCGCCAAGGATACGGGGCTTTCCGCACTGTGCGCGTTTCTCGGCATCCCCCTGTCCCAGGTGCTGGCCATCGGGGACAGCGACAATGACCTGCCCATGCTGAAGGCCGCCGGCGTTTCCGTCGCGATGGGGAACGCCCCGGAGAGGATCCGGACCCAGGCATCCTTTGTGACTCTGGATAACAACCGGGACGGCGCGGCGGAAGCGCTCCGTCGTTTTTTCCCTGACTGTGTTCCTGCGGAGGATATGAGCCGATGATCGAACTGTTTGACACCCACTGCCATCTGGATGACGAGAAATTCGACGAAGACCGGGAGGCGGCGTATGAACGCTTGCGGGCCCGGGGCGTGACCCGCGCCGTCTGCGTGGGGTCGGACCTGCGCACTTCGGAAAGCAGCCTGCGCTTTGCGCAGACGCATGAGGGCGTCTGGGCCGCCTGCGGCGTTCACCCCCATGAGGCGGCCGCCGCGCCGGAGGACTATCTGGACAAACTGCGGGCAATCTCCCGGGAAGAGAAGATCGTCGCCATCGGGGAGATCGGGCTGGACTATTACTACGACCTGAGCCCCCGGGACGTGCAGCGCCGGGTGCTGAACGAGCAACTGGACCTGGCCTGTGAGCTGGACCTGCCGGCGATCTTCCACATCCGGGACGCGCACGGGGACATGCTGGACATTTTCCGCGCCCGCAGTGTCCTGCCCCGGGGGATCATCCACTGCTTTTCCGGCAGCCGGGAGACGGCCCTTGAATATGTGCGGATGGGGTTCTACATCTCCTTTTCGGGGCCGGTGACCTTCAAAAAGGCGCCGAACCTGCAGGCGGCTGCCCAGGCGGTGCCGCCGGAGAGGCTGCTGATCGAGACCGACAGCCCCTATCTGGCCCCCGAACCCGTGCGCGGCCGGCGCAACGAACCGGCCAACGTGTATTACGTGTGCGAGAAGCTGGCGGCCCTGAGGGGGATGACCATGGAAGAAACGGCCGCCCTGACCGCGGAAAACGGCTGCCGGATCTACGGGCTTCCTTTTTCTTGCGAAAAGCGGGAGACAATAGTATAATAGCCGTGCAAGCCGGTATTCCGGCCGGGTCCGGACACACGGCGAAATGATCAGGAAGGAACAGAACGGAGAACAGTATGCAGTCTTACAGCATGGGCGGAGAGCGCAAAAAGCAGCGCGGGTGGATTTTCCTGGCGGTGATCGCGGTGGCGCTGGCGGCCGCGGTGATCCTGTATTCCCGCGGCTTTTTCCGCGGCGTCGTGCGCAGCGTCGGGGCCGTCAAACTCCGCTGCATCGCCACGCAGGACATCCAGCCTTTCGGCGCGGACATCCTGTATTATGACGGCGATTCGCTGTTCTGCATGACCAGCGCCGGGGTGGAGCGCTGGAATTACCGGGTCGGCTCCGGGGCGTCCTACCACGCGGCGGACAATGTGGTGGCCGTCTGGCGCGGCACCCAGCTTTCCATCCTGAACCGGAACGGCCGCTCCACCTACGACAACAACATCGGCGACGAGATCCAGTTCGCCCGGGCGGGCAGCAAGTACATCGCCGTGGTGCACGGCAACAGCGTTTCCGGGGAAGAAAAAGCCACCGTGACCTTCTACAACACCGGCGGCGACGACCTGGATTCCGAAACCGCCGCCTATCAGGATATGCTGGTGCTGGACGCCGGCTTCTTCTCAGGCGGCGATTACGCCTGGACCACCGCCATGGACCTGTACGGCACGGTGCCCTCCACCACCCTGAACACCTATCAGGTCAGCTCCATGAACACGGGCACCGCCGACCTGGGGGATACGCTGACCTACAAGGTGATCTACGCCGGCGGCATGCTGAACGTCGTGGGCACGCGCCAGCTGCGGACGTACGACTATCACGGCACCCAGGACAACGGCGGCACCGTCCTGGTCTACGGCTGGAAGCTCATCGACGACGCGACCGTGGACGGGAAGGCCATGCTGCTTTTCGCGCCGACCCGCCAGACCAACGACATCATGAGCATTACGGAACTGCGCTGCCTGTTCGGCAAGCAGGACAAGCGCCTGACCCTGCCCGACGAATGCGTCGGCGCCGGGATCTTCGGGCGGAACATCTACGCCTTTTCCTCCAACTTCCTCTACAAGGCCGATATCAACGCCACCCGCTTTTCCGCCGTATCCCTGCCCATCAGCGGCGCCGCGACCGAGTTTCTGGGCATGCTGAGCAACGGGACGGCCCTGGTGGCCTCCGGCCTGGAGGTCTACGCGGTGACCGTTCCGTGAGCCGGGGAAGAGGGCTTTATCTGCATGTGCCCTTCTGCAAAAGCAAGTGCGCCTACTGTGATTTTCCCTCCTACGCAGGCTGTGAGGAGGAGATGCCCCGCGTCGCCGGCAGGATGTGCGCGGAGCTTTTTGATTGGGGCAAAAAGCTTAAGGACACGGTGATCGAAACCATGTACATCGGCGGCGGGACGCCCTCCCTGCTGCCGCCGGCGCTCATGGGCCGGCTGCTTGCCGCCGCCCGCGCCGCTTTTCCCTTCGCCCCGGACGCGGAGGTCAGCTGCGAAATGAACCCGGGTACGGTGACGCCGGCCTTTCTGGAGGCCTGCGTCCGGGGCGGCGTCAACCGGGTGTCGCTGGGGGCCCAGTGCGCCCAGGACCGGCTGCTCCGGCAGATCGGGCGGATCCACACCTTCCGGGACGTCCGGGCATCGGTCTCCCTGCTGCGCGGGGCCGGCCTGACCAATTTCAACCTGGACATGATGCTGGGCCTGCCGGGTCAGACGATGGAGGATGTCCGGGAAACGCTGGACGCGTTTCTCGCGCTTTCCCCGGCGCATATTTCCTGCTACGCGCTGATCGTCGAGGAAAACACCCTGCTGGAGAAAAAGGTGCGGAGCGGCGAATGGCTTCTGCCCGACGAAGACACCGAACGGGACATGTATGAGCTGGCCCGGGAAACCCTCGCGCAGAACGGGTACCGGCAGTACGAGATCAGCAATTTCGCCCGGGAGGGCTTCCTGTGCCGGCACAACCGGGACTGCTGGCTGAGGCATGAATACATCGGGGCGGGGGCGGCCGCCTGCGGGTTTGTCGGGAACAGGCGCTGGCGCAACCCGGCGGCGATTCCGGACTATCTGCGGGGAGAGCCGCCGGAGATCACCGTGCTCTCCGAAGAGGACGCCCGGTTTGAGGCGGTGATGCTGGGCCTGCGGCTGACGGACGGCCTGCCGGAAGCGGCCTTCCGCGCTTCCTTCGGCGTCGGGTTCCGGGAGGCCTTCGGCGAAAAGCTGGACGCCCCCCTGCGGGACGGCCGCCTGACGCTGGACGGCGGCGTCCTCCGGCTGACCCGCCGCGGCATGGACGTGATGAACAGCGTGCTGGTGGAGCTGCTGTGATAAAATAAACAGGCGCCTCCCGTCCGTTTTCCGGGACGGGGGCGCCTGTCGGCTTTTCTACATCTGCCCGGCGGGTCAGTCCGCCGGGTCTCCTTCGAATTCCGCGGCGTGCTTTTTGAAAAAGTCGTAGTAGACCCTGGGATTTTTGAGCGCCGTCCAGCTTTCCGCCACCCGGGAATGGTCGTCCAGGTTGATGATCTTCGCCCCGGGGAGCGCCAGCAGGAAGGGGGAATGGGTGCTGATGACCAGCTGGTTGCCGCAGTAGCGGACGGATTCCAGCAGGAAATCCGCAAGGTACAGCTGGTTTTCCGGGCTCAGGCTGTTTTCCGGCTCGTCCAGCAGGCAGAGGGTATCCATCGCGATTTTGCTCCGGAAAAACATCAGGGCGCTTTCCCCGTTGGACCGCTCCCGGACGCTTGGCCCGGATTCCCCGGCGATGAAGCGGCTGTATGTTTTGCTCCGGGCCTGATTGATCCGGTGCAGGTGCTCCATGTCGTCCAGGGACCGGATCTGAAACCGCTCCTTTTTCAGCTCGTAATAATCGTCGGCCAGCTGGCCGCGCCTGCGGTCGATGCCCTCGTTGATGGAACGGATGTCCAGCATCATATCGAACACGTCGTCGCTGGTCATGATCCGGCTTTCCGGGGGGACGGGCTGTTCCAGCGTTACCCGGCACCGGTCCACGTAATCCTCAAAAAACCGGGAGCGGTTGTAGGCGCTTTCCCGGACCAGGCGCAGCTTTTCGGCGATGACGTTCAGCGCCGTGCTTTTGCCGCTGCCGTTGCCGCCGCAGAGGATGGTCACCGGGCGGAAAAGGATCTCGTTCAGCCCGGCCTTGGGCAGCACGCCGTAGGGGTAGACGGACTGATCGAACGTGGTTTTCAGGCCGAACATGAAATCCGATTCGGCCTCTTCCCCCGGGAAATAAAACGCGCTCAGAAACAAGAAACTCCCTCACTCCCCGAACTGTTGTGCGTATGCGGGATCATGGCGTGACGCCGTTCACTTTCTTTAGGACGCCGCGGGCGGCAGGACGGCGATGTTCCGCAGGAATGCCGAAACGGCCCGGCGGTATTCCTCCGGTCCGGTCAGGATGCTGGCGGCGTGGGAGGCGCCGGGGATCAGGCACAGCTCGCTGTACCCCGGGTCGGCCTGCCGCAGGGCCAGGCTGTGGGCGGGGGGAATAAAATCGTCTTCCTCCCCGTGGATGAAGAGGACCGGCACCCGGTTCCCCTTCAGGCAGTCGACGGGCCGCATGTCCTGGTAGGAGACCCCGTACAGGAGCCTGGCACCCAGGGACGCGAGGGACACCAGGCACCCCGGCAGATGCATCCGGCGCAGTCCGTTTCTGAGCACGCTCGCGATTTCGGCAAAGCCGCAGTCGGTCACCGCGAAATCGACCGGCGGCGCGTATCGGAGCGCCGCGAGGGTGGAGGCGCTCCCCAGGGATTCGCCGTGCAGGCCCAGGATTTTGAGCTCCGGGAAGCGGGCGCGGCTGTCCGTGATCAGCGCGCACAGGTCCTTCCGCTCCCGGACGGAATAGGTGCAGAAGGTCCGTTCGTTTTCCCCGTGTCCGCGCAGGTCGTACACGATCACCTGAAAGCCCAGGTCCAGGTACATTTTCGCGTACTTGAGGGAGCCGACGCGGTTGTCCGTATAGCCGTGGGAGAGAATGATGTACCGCCCGGAAGGGCGGGGATTGTGCAGCAGCTGCGCGTGCAGGATGTAGCCGTCGAAGCTGCGGACGGTGTAATCCGTTTTTTCAAGCCGGTCGTACCAGGAAATATCGTAATGCTCCGCCTGCCAGCGACGGGCCTGTTCCAGGGTCTGGGGCCGGATGCGCATGGAATAGGCGGCCAGGATCAAACCGATGGCCGCCGGCAGGAGAATCAATATCAAAAGGATGATGAAAACAGCCGTCATTGTCCCTCCGGGGAAAACGGTTCTTTGGCCGGGCTGCGTCAGCGGGTCCGGACCCGGGGCGATTCAAAGCTGGTGCAGGCCAGCAGCCCGCTCTTGGCGGACTGGCGGCCGGTGTTCGCGTCGTACCAGGCGTTTTCCCAGAAATGCCGGCCGGAGCCGTTCACCAGCGTGACCTGGCCGTCCGTGTACTCCCCGCTGACCACGTGGTCGGCCTTGCCGTAGCGGATCAGGTAGGTATCCCCCGCCTTGGGGGAATAGGTGATCTCATAGTCGCTGACCGACATGGTCTGGTCCCCCTGGTAGCGGACGAGCACCTTGGGGATATAGGAGCCTTCCCGGTAGCGGGCGGTCACGGAGGAAATGCGCCAGATCAGGTACGGTTCCCCGTTGGTGGCCATAACGGTGCAGTCCCAGCGGATGATGGTCAGCGGGTCCTTCTGGCCGGTAAAAAAGCGGTCCGCCTTTTCGGCCAGCTCGATGTAGCGGATGTAGCCGCTCCCGGCGTAGCAGACGGTCAGCAGGTCGGAGGTGACGAGGATGCCCGTCGGCTTGGCGGCGCTGATGTGCTGCACGGAAGCACTCTGCCCGTCCGGCGACAGGGCCATCTCCACGGCCTGGTCGGCGTACAGCAGCTTTGCGCTTTCCACCGGGGAGGAAAAGGAGACCATGTACCCGGCGCCGGGGGACGCCGCGGCGGGCGGCTGACCGAGGATCACGGGCACTTCCGGCATGCCGGGCAGGGAAAGGGACATCGCGGTGTCGGGAATATAGACCCGCACCCGGCTCGCGGCCGACGCGCGCAGGCCGGGCAGGACGATCGCCAGGGCCAGCAGCAGCGCCGCCAGACGCTTGAGGCCGTTCATCGCCGTGATCCCTCCTTCCCGATAAATCTCCACTCTCATTATAATAGCCGGGCCTGGAATTGTCAACGGACCGGGCGGGCGTTTTTACGACCAGGCGCGGCGCGCGGCCGCCGGATCCGCATCCGCCGGAGCCGCGCCAAAGGGCGCCGCCGCTTGACATAAAGCCCGCCGCGCGGTACAATGGCCGTGCAGGAAGGCCCTGAACAGATACAGCATGGTCAGGGCTTTTTCTTTGCGGCATCATTTTGCCTGAGAAAGGAACGGACATGAAATACGCGATTTACGGCGCCGGTTCCCTGGGGACCATACTGGGCGCTTATCTGACAAAAAACGGCGTGGACATCGAACTGGTCAACCACAACCGCGCGCACGTGGAGGCCCTGCGGCAAAACGGCGCCCGGGTCACCGGAACGGTCGAAATGACGGTGCCGGTCCGGGCCATCCTGCCGGAAGAAATGTCGGGCGGCTACGATGTGATTTTCCTGATGACCAAGCAGCTGCGCAACGACGAAACGGCCGCTTTCCTCAAGCCCCTTCTGTCCGAGGAAGGGGTCGTCGTGACCCTGCAGAACGGCATCCCGGAGCCGGGCCTTGCGGAAATTCTGGGGGAAGGCCGCGTCATGGGCTGCACGGTGGAATGGGGCGCGGCCTTGCAGGAGCCCGGCTGCTCTGCCCTGACCAGCGACCCGGACAGCCTGTCCTTCCACATGGGGAAAATGCCCGGCATCACCGACAGCCAGTGCGCCAGGGTCAAAGCGCTGCTGGAGCACATGTGCCCGGTGCATCTGGAGGAAAACCTGCTGGGCGCCCGCTGGAGCAAGCTGCTGATCAACGCCACCTTCTCCGGACTGGGCACGGTGATCGGCGGCACCTTCGGCGACGTGTCCGGGGGAAAGGACATGAAGGACCTGGCTCTGGCCTGCATGAAGGAATGCATCGACGTGGGACGCGCCGACGGCCAGACCTTCGCCCCCGTGCAGGGCAAGGACATCACGAAGCTGTTCTACTATACCAACCCCGTGAAAAAGGCCTTCGCCCGGCTGCTCCTGCCCATCGCGATGAAAAAGCACCGCGGGATCGTCCCCTCCATGCTGCAGGACCTGCGGAAGGGCAAGCCCTGTGAGGTGGACGCCATCAACGGCGTGGTCTGCGCCTACGGCCGGAAGCACGGCGTGCCCACCCCAGTCAACGACCGGATCGCCGACGTGATCCGCCGGGAGCAGCAGGGGGAATTGCCCATCCGCCGGGAAAACATCCGGCTGTTTGAGGATCTGCGGTAAGCGGGCAGCCTGCCGGTTCCGCCGAAAATCTTCAAATATCCTGCCTCTGCGCCAAAAACCCTTCCCGGATCAAACCAAAGACCCGGGAAGGGTTTTTATGCCTGAATCAATATCATCGTGAAGACCGCCGGGGTTACCCGCGCAGCTGTTTCATCCGCCGCGCAAACACCTTGGGAGACGCCACGGAAAAGCCGAAAAAGCCCAGCGTTTCGCCCAGGGCGGTGTAGACGCCGTGGCTGTAGGCGATCAGGTCTGCCCGGTCCAGGCGGATGGCGCCGTCGGGGGAGAGGAGATCCTCCCGCACGCCCATGGAGACGACCCGCCCGATGTAGATCACGTGGCTGCCGGGCGCGAGCCGTTCGGCCACCCTGCAGGCCAGGTAGACCGGGCTTTCGGCGATGGCCGGCGCGAAGGCCATGCCCTGCGCGGGTACCTTCGTCAGGCCGCAGCGGGCGAACTTGTCCTCCTCCCGGCCGGAGCGGACGCCGCAGTAATCGGCGGCGCGGAGCAGTTTCCGGTCCGTGAGGCTGATCACGAATTCTCCGCTTTTTTCGATCAGCTCATAGGTATAGCGGCTGGGGCGGACGGAAACGGATACCATGGGCGGGTCGGAACAGACCGTGCCCGTCCAGGCCGCGGTCATCACATTGCAGACCGGGCCGCTTTCGCCCGGCATGCCGCTGCTCACCAGCACGGCCGGCACGGGGGAAAGGAGCGTTCCCGGTTTCATCGTCACAAAGGCCATCGGCTTTTCCTCCTACAGCTTGCCGGTCCATTTCATCCAGAAGAATTTGAGCCAGGAGAGCATCTCCCTGGTGTGGTTGCGCAGCCGGCCGCTCAGGTATACGGGGCTGCCCAGCCCCGAAGCGTCCAGCCCCTTGGCCCGGGCAATGGCCAGCGCCCGGGGAAGATGGTAGTCGCTGGTCACGACCAGCACCCGCACGGTGCCCGCGGGCAGGAGCGCTTTGGCGTTGTCCAGGTTTTCATAGGTGTTGAAGGAAGCGGCTTCCGCCTGGATCATGGCCTCCGGCACACCGTGCCGGACCAGCCATTTTTTCATGGATTCCGCTTCGGGGACCGGCTCGTCCGGCCCCTTCGCGCCGCAGCAGATGATAGGCAGGGGCGTCCGCTCATACCGGGCCAGCGCCGCTTCCAGCCGCCTTTCCAGCACCCAGTTGGGCTCCCCGCTGGGGAGCACCTGGGAGCCAAGCACGATGATCGCGTCCGCCGCCCCGTCGGTGCTCATGGCAAGGCCCGCGATCCACAGGGCGGCGAAGGCGCCTGCCCACAGGAATACCAGCACGGCCAGCGCCGCAAGCGCCTTTCGCAGGAATGTCTTTTTTGTTTTCCGTTTTTTCATCGTTTATCTCCCGGCGTGCGTTCCGGCCAGGATGCCGGTGATCATCGCGAACTGCAGGTTGTAGCCCCCGCAGGCGCCGTCCACGTTGAGCAGCTCCCCGATCAGGTAAAGATCCGGGCAGACGCGGGAAGCCAGGGTATGCGCGTCCACCTGGGCGGTATCGACACCCCCGGCGGTCACCTGCGCGTAGGCGGCCGGCCGCACCCGGCGGACGGGCAGCCTGGTGCAGGTCAGCGCCCGGGCGGTCTGCTCGGGGGTTTTGCCGGCAAGCCGCCTGCCCAGCGCGTCCGGGACCAGGCCGGTCAGCGGGTTCTGGCCGGAGAGCGTCCGCGCCCGCTGTCTGAGCAGCGCCAGCACTTCCTGAAAACGGTCCGGAGTGTCCGGCGGGATGGGGCCGAAGGGGAGCGGATCCGGAAGCAGCACCGGGGTAAAGTCCAGTGTCAGCGCCGGCGCGGCGCCCCGGTCCAGCGCCTCCTGCGCGGCCCGCGCCAGCTGCATGACGCAGATCCCGCTGACCCCGTAGTCCGTCAGAAGCACCTCGCCGCTTTCGGCCTCAAGGCATTCCGGCCCTGCCCAAAGCCGCGCGTATGCCGGCAGCCGCAGGCCGCTCAGCGCTTTGGGCGGGGGAGGGGCGGTTTCCAGCGGCGCCAGCGCGGCGAACAGGGGGGTCAGCCGGTGGCCCAGGGCCGCGGCGAGCCGGTAGTCTTTTTCCTCGCTGCCCAGGTTCCCGCCGGCCAGGCCGCCGGTCGCCAGAACGCAGCGGCCGGCGGCGAAGGTCCGTCCGTCCGCGGTGCGGGCCAGGAACCGGCCCTGTTCTTTCGTCACGGACAGAACGTCCGCTTCCGTTTCGATCCGCCCGCCCAGGGCGGCCAGCCGCTCGGTCAAAAGGGAAAGCACGGCGCTTGCCTGGCGGACGGCCGGGTACACCCGTTCTTCCTCCCGGGCCAGGTGCAGGCCCCAGCTCTCCAGCGTGTCCATCAGCCGGAGGACGGGAAAGGCGGAAAGTACCTGTGCGGCGAAAGCGGCGTCCCCGTAATAGCGGGCGGGGCCGAGGCTGGCCAGGTTGCACCGGCCGTTGCCGGTAGCCAGCAGCTTTTTGCCGGGCCTGGGCCGCTTTTCCAGGATGGTGACGGCCGCCCCGGCCTGCGCCGCGGCAATGCCAGCGCAAAGCCCGCCGGCCCCGCCGCCGATCACCAGCACCGTTCTTTCCTTCACCGCGTTGTCCTCCCCTCCGCCCTGAATCAATGCATCGTCTTTTCCATTATACAGGAATTGGCCGGGTCCGTCCAGCCGGCGGCCTTTCATTTTTACAAAATGAAAAAACGGCGGGGCAGCTGCAGCGTGAAACCGCGGCCGCTCCGCCGTTGTGATTCGGGATCAGTCGTTTTTGCTTTCTTTCCCCAGCAGCTCCTGCTCTTTTTCCTCCCGGAACTGGGTGGTGTACAGGCGCCAGTAGGCGCCCTTCCGGTCCATCAGCTCCCGGTGCGTGCCGGATTCCCGGATCTTCCCGCCGTCGATCACCAGGATGCGGTCGGCGCTTCGGATCGTGGAAAGCCGGTGGGCGATGATAAAGGAGGTCCTGCCGGAAAGCACCTTTTCGATGGCGCTCTGGATCACCTGTTCGGTTTTGGTGTCCACCGAGGAGGTCGCCTCATCCAGCACGAAGATGGCGGGGGAGGCCAGGAGCGCCCGGGCAAAGGAGATCAGCTGCTTTTCGCCGGTGGACAGGCGGCTGCCGCCTTCGCCTACCTCGGTCTGATACCCCTTTTCAAGCTTCTGGATAAAGGTGTCCGCGCTGACCAGCCGGGCCGCTTCCATGACCTCCTCGTCCGTCGCGTCCAGGCGGGAATAGCGGATGTTGTCCATGACCGTGCCGGAAAACAGATGCGGCTCCTGCAGCACGTAGCCCAGGTTGCTCTGCAGCCACAGCTGGCTTCTTTCCCGGTAATCTGTCCCGTCGATCAGGATTTGTCCCCCGGTGGGCTCGTAGAAGCGGCAGACCAGGTTGACCACGGTGGATTTGCCCGCGCCCGTCGGCCCGACCAGGGCGATGGTTTCCCCGGCGTTCACGTGAAGGTTAAAGTCCGAGAGCACCTGCTCGCCGTCCTGGTATTTGAAATCCACGTGGACGAACTCGATCTCGCCTTTGATTTCGGGCCAGTTTTCTTTCTTTGGGCGAAAGCTGTCCCCGAATTTTTCGATCACTTCGGGCGTATCCTTGATGCCGGGCTCCGTCTCCAGCAGGGAGACCACCCGCTCCGCCGCCGCCTGGGCGGACTGCATTTCGGACAGGGTGCCCGCGATGGAGCGGATCGGCTCAAAGAACTGGACAGTGTAGTTGACGAACAGCATCATGGTGCCCAGCTGGATGGTCCCGGCCAGCGCCATATTGCCGGTCTGCCACAGGGCGACGGCGGTGGCGATGGAGCCCAGGGAAAGGACGATGGGCATATAGACGGCGGACAGGGAAGCGGCTTTCACGGAGGTGTTCCGCATTTTCCCGGTCAGGGCTGTGAATTCCTCCAGGTTCGCTTCTTCCCGGACCAGCGTCTTGGTGGTCTTGGCGCCCATGATCCCTTCGTTGAACGCGCCGGTGATTTCGCTGTTGATCTTGCGCACGCCCCGGTGGGCCTTGAGAATCCGCTGCTGGAAGTACCAGCTGACGACCCCCAGCGGGGGCACGACCAGCAGGGTCAGCAGGGTCAGCTTCACGTCCACCGACAGCATGGCGGCCACGCTCAGCACCAGGTACACCACGCCCCAGCTCAGGTCGAGCAGGGACCAGCCCACCGTCTCGCTCAGGCGGACGGAGTCCGAGGTGAGCCGGCTCATCAGGAAGCCGACCGGCATCTTGTCGTAATAGGAGAAAGGCAGTTCCTGGAGCTTGCGGAACCCCTGGCAGCGCATTTCATAGCAGACGCCGGTCTCGATCTTGCCGCCCAGATAGAGGAAGCGGTAGATGGAGACGACCTGCAGCAGCGTCAGCAGCGCGTACATCAGGATGAACCAGGGCAGCCCTTCGGTGGTTTCCTCGGCGATGTAGTGGTCGATGGCGTAGCGGGTCATCATCGGGAAGGCGACGTCGATCAGGGCGGAAACCGCCATCCAGACCACCAGCACCATGAGCTGCTTTTTATACTGCGGGGCGTGGTTCAGGATCCGCCGCCACAGGGAAAGGGAGAATTTCTGCGTATAATCCTGTTCCTGGATTCTGCCGGACATGTCTTACGCCTCCTCTCTTTCCTCGTTGTACAGGTCGCTCTGGATCCGGAAAATGCCGGCGTACAGGCCTTCCTTTTGGATCAGCTCTTCATGGGTGCCCTCCTGGGTGATGCGGCCGTTCTCCAGCACGAAGATCCGGTCGGCCTCCTGCAGGGTGGTCACCCGGTGGCTGATGATCAGGCTGGTCACGTTCTCCCGGCGGGCGCGCAGAGCGGCGCGGATGCGGGCGTCCGTTTCCGTGTCCACGGCGGACAGGGAGTCGTCAAAGATCAGGATGTCGTTGTCCTTGAGGATCGTCCGGGCGATGGCCAGGCGCTGCCGCTGTCCGCCGGACAGGGTCACCCCGCGCTCGCCGATCAGGGTCTCATATCCCTGCTCGCTCTCGCCGATGAACTGGGCGGCGCAGGCGTCCGCCACGGCCTGCTCGATTTCTTCTTCGGAGGCGTCCGGCCGGGCGATGGCCACGTTCTCCCGGATGGTGCGGGAATAGAGGAAAGGCTCCTGCAGGACCAGGCCGATGCGGGAACGAAGATACTGCCGTTCCACCCGTTGGATTGGCGTGCCGCCGATGGTGATCTGCCCGCTCTGGGGCTCGTACAGCCGCTGCAGAAGCTCCACCACAGTGGATTTCCCGCTGCCGGTGGCGCCCAGGATGGCCGCCGTTTTCCCGGCGGGGATGGTGAAGGACAGGTCGCTGAGCACGGGATGATCCGGCTCGTACCCGAAGGTCACGTGATCGAACACGATGTCCCCGGTAAGCGGCGGCCGGCATACGTCGGTTTCTTCGGGTTCCGCCGGCTGGTCCAGGATCTCCCGGATACGACGCAGGGCCACCTTGCTCTTGCCGGCGTCGGACAGGATGCGTCCCAGCTGACGGACGGGGAAGAGCAGCTTGGCGTTGTAGGTGGTGAAGATGACCATCACGCCCAGGGTGATCTCGCCGGAAATCACCGCGTAGACGCAGGCGATCAGGGTGATCATCATCTGCAGCATGCTCAGCGCGTCGCCGGTCGCCCAGTACACCGCCAGCAGCTTGCAGACCTTCATGTTTTTGTCCGCCAGGTCCTTGACGCGGACGCCGAACTTTTCGATTTCATACTGCTGCCGGCCGAAGGCCCGGACGACGCGCACCCCGGTCAGGTTTTCCTGCAGCACCGTGCTCATGCGCCCTTCCGCTTCGTCCGAGGCGGTGAAAGCGGAGATGACCCAGCGGAAAAACAGCCAGGCGAACAGGAACAGCGCCGGGATCACGATCAGGCTGATCAGCGTCAGCCGCACATTCTTGGTCAGCATCACCGTCATCGAAACGGCGATCATCGTGACCGCGTTGACCACCTGCAGCAGCTGCATGGCCAGGAAGCGGCGCACGGTGTCGATGTCCGAGGTGCAGCGCTGCACCAGGTCGCCTGTTTCCGCCTTGGCGTGATAGGCGAACGGCAGCTTCTGGATGTGCTCGTACAGCGTATCCCGCAGGTATTTGGCGGAGTTTTCCCCGGCGATGGACTGGAACCTTCCCTTGAAGTAGGAAAAGACGCCGTTGACCAGGTTGACCAGGATGATCAGCAGCCCGGCCAGATACAGGTGCTGCACGATATAATCCCGGTTGGCCAGAAGCGGGATCCGTCGGAGCACAAAGCCGGGCAGCACGCTTTCCTCGCCGGCCAGGTAATGGTCCAGCGTTTCCGCCAGGATCATGGGATACATATAATCGGTCACGACACAGATGAGCGTGCACAAAAGCGCGCCGATGAACCATTTTGCGTTCATTTTCAGCAGCTTCTTCATCAGGCCGGTGTGTTTCCTCTGCATAAAAAACGATCCTTTCAGAACAACAAAAAAGGCAGCGCGCAAACGCTGCCGGTAAAGTACGGCTTAAAATCTGCTCAGGCAGACAGCGGCTGCGCGGGTACAAAACATACGGTCCATGCAAACAGGTTTTTCATGCCGGCAGCCTCCTTTCCTTTCATTCAGCAACGAAAGACAGTATAACAGGGGCGGCGCGGTTTGTCAAACTCTTTTTTTTGAAATTCCGGGGGCGGGCAGCGCCGGAATTTACCGTATTTTTACATCCGCCGCAGGCCGGCGCTCCTTGTTTTAGCGGACAAAACATGATATGATATTGTTGAATATGAATGATCCGGGCGCCGCGCCAGATCGGCACGCGGCCGCGGCTGTAATGATTTCCGGCGCGGCACGGGGCCCGTTCCGGACCGGTCAGCGTTTGTGGGACTTTATGTTCTTCTTTCGTGAAGGAGGGTAACCATGAAAAGAAATGGGATGATGCGCTTTCTGTCCATCCTGCTGTGCGCGGTGATGGTGCTGGGCAGCGCAGGGGTGACCGCGTACGCGGAGAACCCGCTGGCTGAACGGGTGGCGGAGATCCTGAGGAACCGGATGCCCGCGCAGACGGAAACCGAAGAAGAACCGGCGGCGGAGCCGGAAGCGCCGGTCACTGAGCCGGAAGCGCCGGCTGCGGAACCGGAGACACCGGCGGCCGAACCGGAAGCGCCCGCGGAGGAGAGCGAGCCGGCGGAAGAGCAGGGGCCTGTGTGGACCGTCCGGGCGGAACTGGTGAACAAAGGCACCGTCAAGCCGGGTACGCTGCTCATCTACCAGGCGAAGATCGAAGGCGACGCGTCCAAAGTGAAGGTCGTCTGGCAGGTGGAGAACAAAGAGGACGAGTGGAAAACCATCGCCAAGGGCGCCCACATGATGCTGAACGCGACGGTGCAGGCGATGTCGAAAAACTACCGGGTGGCGCTGCTGAATGCCGCCGGCCAGGTGGTGGCGGAAAGCGCGGTGGAACTGCCCGATCTGTTCGGGCAGGAAGAGCCTGCCGCTGAGGAACCTGCGGCAGAAGAACCGGCAGCCGAGGAACCCGCTTCTGAAGAACCCACGGCTGAGGAACCTGCAGCGGAGGAACATGCTGCCGAGGAACCTGTAGCTGAAGAACCCGCGGCGGAAGAACCCGCAGCAGAAGAACCCGCAGCAGAAGAACCCGCGGCTGAAGAGCCTGCCGCAGAAGAACCTGTAGCCGAGCAGCCAGCGTCTGAAGAGCCCGCGGCTGAGGAGCCTGCTGCTGAAGAACCCGAAGCGGGAGAAACTGTCGAGGAAGAGATTCCTTCCGTGATGATCCGTCTGTCCGGCGATCTGGCCTATGGGTCTGTGACGCTGTCCGGCGAAGCGGTCGTGCAGCTGGCCGGCGGCATGTACATGGCCGCGCCCGGCAGCACCGTTACCGTGAAGGCGGTTCCGGCGGAAGGATATGCCCTGAGCGGGCTGAAGGTGACCGGCATCGTCCCGCCCTTCAAACCTGTCGAGGTTGTGAACGGAAGCTTTACCATGCCCGCCAAGCCCGTCACGGTCAGGATAGCGTTTGAAGCGGCAGAAGCGCCTGCGGAAGAGCAGACCGAAGAACCGGCAGAGGAACCCGCGGAAGAACCGGCCGAAGATCCTGAAGAAGAACCCGCGGAAGAACCGGTCGAGGAGCCGGCAGAGGAACCTGCGGAAGAACCGGCAGAGGAACCTGAAGAAGAACCCGCTGAGGAGCCCGACGAAGAACCCGCGGATGAAAGCGAAGAGGGCACTGTTGAGGCATTGGCAGAAGAAGATACGGAGGAAGAAGGTCCGGACGCCGCCGGTGTGATCATCACTCAGCCGACGAATCAGACGGTGCAGAACGGCGTGACGGTCCAGTTCACCGTCAAGACGGTGAGCGGGGCTACGGTCCGCTGGCAGGTGAACCGCCAGGACGGCAGCGGTTTTGTGGATCTTTCCGACAACAGCGCGTGGAGCGGCACGGCCACCAAAACCCTGTCCTTCAAGGCGATCCCCGCCCGCGCGCCGTTCCGTTTCCGCGCGGCGGTGACGTACGAGGGAACAAAGTATTATTCCAGCAAGGTGCATTTTGACCTGATCCCGGTGTTCACCACGCAGCCCAAGGACAAAATCGCCGCGTATAACGCCGTCGTAAAGTTCACGGCGAAGGTGCAGGATTATGAGAGCCTGCGCTGGCAGGTGGACCGGCAGGACGGGAACGGCTTTGTGAACCTGACAGACAACAGCGCGTGGAGCGGGACGGCGACGAACACGCTGGAGTTCACGGCGATCCCCGCGCGGATGCCCTACGCGTTCCGGCTGACGGCGACGTTCGGCGGCTGCACGACGGCGTCGGACGAGGTGCATTTCTATCTGGTTCCCGAAATCAGGACGCAGCCGAAGGACAAGGCGGTTCATCTCAACGACACGGTCACCTTCAAGGCGGCGGTGGATTACGCGGAAACCCTGCGCTGGCAGGTGGACCGCCAGGACGGCAAAGGCTTTGTGGACCTGACCGACAACAGCGCGTGGAGCGGAACAGCGACGGACACGCTGACCTTCAAGGCGAT
>CAMJXZ010000010.1 GCA_946409855.1 uncultured Clostridia bacterium
CGGCGCCGGCGGCTACTCCGACGGCAACAACCAGATCAACCAGTGGATCGTTTCCGCCATCTGCATCAACCCCCTGACCGGCGAGCGCTTCGCCCAGAAGTACTGGCAGTCCTACAAGGATATGACCATGACCGAAATGAAGAAGGAATGGCAGGAGAAGTTCGGCGCCGAGGATTCCGTGGACTGGATGAAGAAGAACGGCAAGCTGCTGGCCAGCCCCAGCGTAGACTTCACCCCCGCCGCGGACAACAACGACTTCATCGCCCTGCGTTCCGACGTGAACAAGTGCCTGTGCGAATACACCTGGAACCTGATCATGACCTGCTCCACCGACGAGGAATTCGAGGCGCTGTGGGACGAGATGGTCGTCCAGCTGGACGGCTTCGGCTATCAGGAACTGTTCGCGCATGACTGCGAAGTCTGGCAGCCCGAAGTCGACGCCAAGAAGGCCGCCGCGCTGTAAGACACGCATCCATTGAACCAATCAGTAATAACAATAACCGATCCGGACGGGGGCGCTCCTGCGGGGGCGCCCCCTTTGAAGAAGGAGGGCTTCCAGTGACGCGGAAAGATCGGTCCGCCATCCTGCCGGACGGCACCTGTTTTGAATTCTGGGAAAAAGAGCCGGTCTTTGACAGAGAGCTGTTCGTCAGCTGCGCGGACCCGGCGGCGTCGGACGATAACGACGGCAGCGAGGCTTCGCCGTTCAGAACCATCGGCCGGGCCGCGGCCGCCGCCGCGCCGGGCACCCGGGTGCGGATCCACGCCGGGACATACCGGGAGTGCGTGAGCCCGGCCATGGGCGGCACGGACCCGGACCACATGATCTCCTACGAGGCCTTCGGCGACGGCCCGGTCGTCATCAGCGCCTCCGAGCCCGTGACGGAATTCATCCCCAGCGAGGGCTGGTCCCTGAGATACGGACCCGTGCCTAACCAGGAAAGCATCCGCGTCTGGGAATACGACCTGGACCCGGACCTTTTCCGGGGCTACAACCCCTTCTGCGCCGTCAACATCCTGCACGACCGGCTGTTCATCGAGTACGACAAGACGGACATGACGACGTACCTGAACCGGCGGGGCTGCGTGTTCTGCGACGGAAAGCCCCTGACGCAGGTGCCGCTGTACCGGGGGATGGCCCAGGCGGACAATACCTACTGGGTCGAGGCCAACGGGATGAAGGTGCATTTCCGCCTGCCGGGGGACGGGGACCCAAAGGACCACCTGATCGAGGTCACCGTGCGGGAGCAGTGCTTCGCGCCGGAAAAGCCTTTCCTGAACTACATCCGCGTCCGGGGCCTGACGCTGGAGCACGCGGCGACCGGCGCGCCGGTCCCCCAGCGGGGCGCCCTGTCCGCCCACCGGGGGCACCACTGGATCATTGAAAACTGCGAGGTAAACTGGGCCAACGGCGTGGGGATGGACGTGGGCCACGAGTGCTGGCACCATACCCATACGGAAGGGGAAATCGTCGGGTACAGCGTCATCCGCGGCTGCACCATCCGGGACGCGGGGGTCTGCGGCATCGCCGGCATGTTCGCCGAGCGCATGCTCATCGAGAACAACGTGATCGAAGGCACCGGCTGGCAGAAGATGGAGCTTTCCTGGGAGGCCGGCGCCATCAAGCTGCACAACAGCGTGAACGGCCTGATCCGGAACAACATATTCCGGAATACCTTCCGGGCGGACCATCTCTGGCTGGACTGCGGCAACGAAAACAACCGGATCACCGGCAACCTCTTTCTGAACGGCATCCAGCAGCGGGAGGCCATCTTCATCGAGTGCACCCGGGACGGGATCAACCTGATCGACAACAACGTCATCTGGAACGTGGAGGGGCGCTTCGACCCCGCCAGGGTGCCCAAAGAGCCCGGCTCCTCCGGCTGGTACAAGCTCCGGGAGCACGATATCGTCAACGGCTACGGCATTTACGGCGAGGGCACCGACCGGCTGCACATCACCCACAACCTGATCGGCCGCTGCCGGCACAGCGGGTATTACGCAAAGCCCGTGCCCTTCCGCATGCACGGCATGGAGCGCGGCGGGACGTCCCGGGACGCGAAGATCCTCAACAACATTTTTTACGACTGCGGCGAGGCGGCCATCGTCTTCCCCACGAGGGACAATCAGGCCGAGGGCAACCTCTACGTCGGGCTGACCGGCGGCTATCTGCGGGTCATGTATCCGGAGCCCGAGGTCTGCCTGAACCTGCCCGCCTGGCAGGAGTTCTGCGGCTTTGACCGGGAGGGGCAGTACGGCTGGTTCCGGATCAGACTGGACGAAGAAACGGGTGAGTTTTCCTTTGAACCGGATGAACGGGCGCTCCCCGGCCCGCGGGGACAGGCGAAGGGGCTTAACATCATCCGGGACCCGAAGGAGATCAAAAAAGTCCCGGCCGACCCGGGCCTGCCGGCCGACCCGGAAAAGGGCAGAAGGCTTTCCCGGGTGCTGCCCGGCCCCATGCGGGAGACAAAAGGCAGGTAACCCCCTTTGCCCCGGCAGAAGACAGTGAACCTACGGCAACGATCAGATGGGAGGAGCAGAAGATGCTGAGACAGGCAAAAACAGAAAACGGCTGGGTACGGGGCATTGAAGCGGCGGACCCGCGCATCACGGCCTTCAAGGGCATTCCTTTCGCCGCCCCGCCGGTGGGCAGGAACCGCTGGCGCGCGCCGCAGCCCTGCGAAAGCTGGGCCGGCGTCCGGGACACGTCCCGCTTCGCCCCGATTTCCATGCAGTGGATCCCCGGCCTGGGCACCGATATCTACTGCCGGGAATGGCATGTGGACCCGGACATCCCCATGTCGGAGGACTGCCTGTACCTCAACGTCTGGACGCCTGCCAAAAAGGCCGGGGAAAAGCTGCCGGTGCTGGTGTGGTTCTTCGGCGGGGGGCTGCAGTGCGGCTATACGGCCGAAATGGAGTTTGACGGGGAACGCATCGCCCGGCGGGGCATCGTGGTTGTCACCGTCAACTACCGGGTGGGCGTCCTGGGCTTCCTGACCCATCCGCAGCTCACCCGGGAACAGCCGCAGGACCCGGCCAACTTCGGCAGCCTGGACCAGCAGGCGGGCCTGCGCTGGGTGCAGCGCAACATCGAAGCCTTCGGCGGCGATCCGCGCCGGGTGACCATCGCCGGCCAGTCCGCCGGCGGCGGCAGCGTGATGTCGCAGATTGCATGCCCCGGAAATAGCGGCCTCTTTTCCGGCGCGGTGGTCATGAGCGCCATGATCTTTGACCCCTATCTCCGCCGGGAGGTCGGCCGGCCGGAAAAGCTGCCCGAGGCGGAAAAGAAGGGAGAGGACTTCTTCGCCTTCCTGGGGGTCCGCACCCTGGAGGAGGCAAGGGCGCTGGACGCGGTCACCCTGCAGCGCCGCTATGAAAAATACATGGAAAAGCACGTCCCCTTCTTTACCGTGCAGGACGACCTGTTCTGCGTGGGCGACCCCATCGCCCTGTACCATCACGGCGCCTGCGCGGACGTGGTGATGATGGCCGGCTGCACGGGGGACGAGTTCCTGAACACCGTGGACGCGGCGGACGAGCCCTCCCTTCAGGCGGCGGCGGAACGGATCTTCGGCGGCGACGCCGGGACATTCCTGAGCTTCCCCGAAACCCATGTCCGGACGGAACAGGGGTACGCCCCGGTCAGCGGGATCGGGTGCACGGTCATGGGCCTGTTTGCCGACGCGGCAAAAAACGGGAAAAAGGGCTACTGCTACCGCTTCGATCCGGACATCCCCGGCTGGGACCGCCCGGGCACCTTCCATTCCTCCGACCTGTGGTTCTGGTTTGAAACCCTGGCCAAGTGCTGGCGGCCCTTCGTCGGGCGGCACTACGACCTGGCCCGGCAGATGTGCGACTACTTCTGCAACTTCATCCGCTTTGGCGACCCCAACGGCAGGGACCTGAACGGGGAGCCGCTGCCCCGCTGGACGCCGTATTCGGAGGAAACGCCCTGCACGATGACCTTCCTGCGGGACGGCGCGCAGCCAGCCGCCGAGCCCCCCACGCCTTTTATGCGATTTATTTCGGAGAAAATCATGGAGCGGATCCGGCGGATCCCGTAATACTATTCTCTGTTAAGAATGCTAAATCTTGCATGCATCTTGGACGCTTTCTCCGCATCCTTCCAGGGCCTGTAAGGCCCGCAGTTCGGTGATCATGTCCCGGGACCTTACAGGCCCCGGGGGTGCACCTCATCCGGCCCTTCGGGCCACCTTCCCCATAGGGGAAGGCTTTTGGCCGCCGGCCCGTCCCCGCTGAAAACAGGCCACTGGCCTGTTTTCCGGGCCCTCAGAACCCCCAGCGGGGAAGGCTTTTGGGTGCCCACGGGTACGTTTTTGACCAGTTTCCCTGATGATACGCTATATCTGCGCACGATCATTTAGCATTTTTATCTGATCTTCGTATAAAAGCATACCATGTACAGACAAGCCTGCCTGTCCGGCCGGGAGCGGATCCCGGCCCTTTTTTGATCCCGGAACGCTTCTCTCCCCGCTCCGCCGGCGGGCATGGGTCCTTTTCCGCACAAAAAAACACAAAAAAAGAACAACGTTCGGAAAATAAACCCCGGTCCGCGCCTTGACAAACCGGCTGTATTCCCTTTAATATAAACGGGATCCGAATTATCGGAAACTTATAAGGAGGAATATCCGAATGAAAAAGCTTCTGGCAATGCTTCTGGCCTGTATGATGGTCCTGTCCGTGTGCGCTTTCGCCACCGCCGAAGAGGAAGCGGCTCCCGCTTACAAGATCGCCATCATGACCGGCACCACCTCTCAGGGCGAAGAAGAGTACTACGCCGCCAAGACCCTGGTGGAAAAGTACCCCGACATCGTGATCCATGACACCTATCCGGACAACTTCTCTTCCGAAGTGGAGACCACCATCTCCAAGCTGATCGCCTTCGCCAGCGACCCCGCCGTGAAGGCCATCATCTTCGTGCAGGCCGTGCAGGGCGCGACCTCCGCTTACACCCAGATCCTGAACGACATGGGCCGCAGCGACATCCTGCTGGTGGCCGGCGTGCCCGCCGAGGATCCCGGTGACATCTCCGCCGTGGCCGACATCGTGCTGGCCAACGACGAAATCGGCTGCGGCTACCAGGTCGCCGACCTGTCCAGCCAGTGGGAGTGCGACGTGCTGGTGCACTACTCCTTCGCCCGTCACCTTTCCTATGAGACCATCGTCGCCAAGCGCGACGCCATGAAGGCCACCGCCGAGTCCTACGGCATCGAGTTCGTCGAGCGCGACTGCCCCGACCCCACCGGTGACGCCGGCATGTCCGGTGCCCAGGCTGCCGTGCTGGAAGACATCCCGCGCGTCATGCAGGAATACGAAGGCAAGAAGGTCTGCTTCTACTGCACCAACTGCGGCCTGCAGGTCGCGCTGCAGCAGGCGATCATCAACGAGCCCAACGCCTACTATGCCCTGCCCTGCTGCCCCAGCCCCTACCACGGCTTCCAGGAAGCGTTCGGCCTGACCGCCACCTACGGCGACATTGAAGGCGCGATCAAGAACCTGGCGACCTATCTGAACAACAACAACGCGGTCAACCGCTTCTCCACCTGGGCCCTGCCCGTGAACATGTCCATGATCAACGGCAGCTTCGAGTATGCCCGTCTGTACGCCGAAGGCAAGACCGACGGCAAGGTGGACGTGCCCGTCCTCCAGAAGTGCTACAGCGAAGCGGCCGGCAGCGACATCGAATTCACCAAGTACGTGGACGCCAGCGGCAACGAGTATGCCAACTACCTGCTCATCGCCCTGGAGCCCATCAACTTCGCGGATTATCTCGACTGAGTTCGCGGCAAATTCCAGCTCTGCCCGGACGTCCGTTCAAGGATGCCCGGGCAGCTTTTGTCAAAAGCGTCCGGTGTTCAGGACGCCAGAAAGCCTCCGGACGCGCCCGGCGCGGGTCCGCTTCCGCACGGGTCCGGCAGGGAACCGCCGCACACAGGCGGCCGTCCGGAGGCTGAAGAAAGGATGTTATTCGGTTGAGCAGTGAGTATATCCTCGAAATGGAGCACATCACCAAAATGTACGGCCCCAACGCGGTGCTGAAGGATGTCTCCCTCCGGATCCGTCCGGGGGAGATCCACGCATTGCTCGGTGAAAACGGCGCGGGGAAATCCACCCTGATGAATGTGCTTTTCGGTATGCCCGTCATCCATTCCACGGGCGGCTTTGAGGGGACCGTCTCCCTGAACGGGGAGAAGGCCGAGATCCTCTCCCCCATGGACGCGATGGCCAAGGGCATCGGCATGGTGCACCAGGAGTTCATGCTGATCCCCGGCTTTTCCATCACGGACAATATCAAGCTGAACCGCGAGATCACGCGGCCGTGGCCCATCAGCAAGCTGTTCGGCAGCAACCTGGAATTTCTCGATCAGAAGTCCATGGCGTCCGACGCCCGGAACGCCCTGGACGCCGTGGGCATGAGCATCGACGAATACGCCCTGGTCGCCGGGCTGCCGGTAGGCCATATGCAGTTCATCGAGATCGCCCGCGAGATCGACAAGACCGGCATGCGGGTGCTCGTGTTTGACGAGCCCACCGCCGTGCTCACCGAGAGCGAGGCGGCCCAGCTGCTTTCCGTCATGCGGCAGATTGCCGCCAAGGGCATCGCCATCATCTTTATCACCCACCGCCTGGACGAGGTCATGGCCGCGGCGGACACCATCACCATCCTAAGGGACGGCAAGCTGGTGGACACGCTGAAGACGGCGGATACCAACGTCGGCGAGCTGGCGGGCATGATGATCGGCCGCGGGGACGAAAGCGTCATCCAGGTGGAACGGCGCGGGACCCCCGTGCAGGGCGGCACCGCCATGACCATCCGGAACCTCTGGGTCGACATGCCCGGGGAGACCGACAAGGGCGTCAGCATCGACGTCAGGGAGGGCGAGATCCTGGGCATCGGCGGCCTGGCCGGGCAGGGCAAGATCGGCATCCCCAACGGCATCATGGGGCTGTACGAGGCGCTGGGCGAGGTCACCCTCTTCGGCCAGCCGCTCCCGCTCAACGACGCCCGCGGCGCGCTGCAGCGCGGCCTGGCCTTCGTTTCGGAGGACCGCCGCGGCGTGGGGCTCCTGCTGGACGAATCCATTGAGGACAACATCGCCTTTTCCGCCATGCAGGCGCACGGCCAGTTCATGAAGGGGCCGCTCAAGGACAGCGGGAAAATCCGCCGCTATGCCCAGGACATGATCAAGGAACTGGACATCCGCTGCACCTCCGCCGCCCAGCCGGTGGGCACCCTCTCCGGCGGCAACCAGCAGAAAGTCTGCGTGGCGCGCGCCCTGGCGCTGAACCCGAAGTTCCTGTTTATCGCGGAGCCGACGCGCGGCATCGACATCGGCGCCAAGCAGCTGGTGCTGGAAACGCTGGTGCGCCTCAACCGCGAGCAGGGCATGACCATCGTGATGGTCTCCTCGGAGCTGCAGGAGCTCCGCAGCATCTGCGACCGCATCGCCATCGTGGCGGAGGGCAAGGTGGCGGATATCCTGCCGCCGGAGGCTTCGGATACCGCCTTCGGCCTTGCCATGAGCGGCTATCGGGCACAGGGAGGTGACGGACAGTGACCGCAATCGACAAAAAAGAGCGCCGCCGCCTTTTGAGCGGCAAGCAGTATGTCGGCGCCGCGATTGCCGCGCTGGCAGCCGTGCTGCTGGTGGCGGCCATCGTGGGCTATGCCATCCGGGAGACGGGCACCGTCTCCGGGAGCCTGAAAAACATGCGCAGCGACGCGGTGGTGCACATCGCCTCCGAGGGCATCGTGGACAAGATCGCCCGGGACGCCAAGGCGGCGCGGCTCAAGGAACTGCGCGCCAACGGCTACAACGGACGGAAATTCCGCGAGATCGGCCTGAGCGAGGTCGAAGCCCTCACTGGCGAGGCGGAAGCCCAGGCCCGGGCGGAAGCGGAAGCGCTGTACAGCAGCCCCGTCGTATCGGACCCCGCCGCCCTGGAGCGGGCGGTGGCCGCCCTGGAGGAACGGCTGGCGGCCTACGGCCAGCTCCGCGCCTCGGAGCGGCAGGCGTTTTCCGGCCTGTACGTTTCCCTGGTGGACGGCACCGCCTCCTGGACGGACCTGACGGACGCCGCCGGGGAGGACGACGAGGCCCTGTTCAAAGCCCTGTGCGCCGTGGAGCCCAGGCTGGCCCAGGAAAGCAACGCCCATCTTAAGCCCGCTTTCATCAAACTGGCCCGGGACATGGCCGAAACGGAGCGCGCCCGGCGCGCGCGCGAGCTGGAGACCCAGCTGATCCAGCAGGTCACCGGCGGCGTGTCCGACTGGGCGGAGCTGGCCTCTCTCAAGGACAATGAGCTCTGGGACGCCCTGTGCAGGGAAGTGCCGGCCCTTCAGGACAATCCCACGGCGAAGGACGCCGTGATGGCCCAGGCCAAGGCGAACATCCAGACCGCGCAGGCCGGCGGGGAAGTCACCGTGCAGGACAGCGCGGCGACCGAGGGCAACACCCCCGTCTCCGAAACCCAGGCCAACTACAAGTATTTTGCCCCCAGCGAACAGCTGGCCCGGCTTGAAAGCGATAAGGACGAAGCGCACACCGCCCTGTGGGAGCAGCTGACCGGCATCATCCCGAGCCTGAGCGGCATCCAGAGCAAGGACAAGAGCGGCATCCTGGAAAACGTCGACCAGCTGCTCTGGCCCGGCGAGCTTTCCTTCTCCAGCCGCTTCCAGAGCTATTCCGGTCAGGTCGGCGCGAAGGACGCCGGGTTTGCCACCCGCCTGGCCGGCAACGCGGAAAACCTGCTGCTGCTGGGCATCGCGCTGGCCCTGCTGGCCGTCATCCTGATCTGGTGGGAGACCCTGACCCGGCGCTTCGGCGTCCCCAGGGTCATCATCCTGCTGTTCTTCCTGTACCTGATCCTCGCCGCCCAGTACTATAACATTTCCATCCCGCTGATGATGGGCAACGTGCTGGAGCGCATGGTCATGTACGGCATCCTCGCCCTGGCCATGATGCCCGGCATCCAGTGCGGCATCGGCCTGAACATGGGCATGACCATCGGCTGCATCGCGGGCCTGATGGGCGTGGTGCTTTCCCTGCAGTTCGATATGACCGGCCCCGCCGGCCTGACCTTCGCCTGCATCAGCGGCGCGATGATCGCCCTGCCCCTGGGCTGGGCCTACTCCATCCTGCTCAACCGCATGAAGGGCAACGAGATGACGATTTCCACCTACGTGGGCTTCTCCTTCGTGTCCCTCATGTGCATCGCCTGGATGATGCTCCCCTTCACCAACCCCAAGATCATCTGGCTGCTGAGCGGCCAGGGCCTGCGCGTGACCCACTCCCTGCTGGGCAGCTACGGCCATCTGCTGGACAAGTTCCTGTCCTTTGAGGTCGGCGGGATGACGATCCCCACCGGCGGCCTGCTCTTCCTGGGCCTGTGCTGCCTGATGATGTGGCTCTTCTCCCGCACCAAGGTGGGCATCGCCATGACGGCGGCCGGCTCCAACCCGCGCTTCGCGGAGGCCAGCGGCATCAACGTCAACCGCATGCGCTCCCTGGGCACGATCCTTTCCACCGTGTTCGCGGCCATCGGCATCGTGATCTATTCACAGTCCTTCGGCTACGCGCAGCTCTACACCGCCCCCCGCCAGCTGGGCTTCATCGCCGCCTCGGCCATCCTCATCGGCGGCGCCAGCGTGCGCAAGGCCCGGGTGGCGCACGTGCTGCTGGGCGTCTTCCTCTTTGAGGGCGTACTGGTCTTCGGCCAGCAGATCGCCAACTCGGCGGTGGCCGGCGGGGGCTTAAGCGAAGTGATGCGCATCATGATTTCCAACGGCATCATACTTTATGCCCTGACGCAGACAGGAGGCGGCCGCCGTGAATGACCTGAACAGCAAGAACTTTACATCGCATCTGAAGAATTACGCCGTGACCTACATGTTCATCGCCCTGAGCGTCTTCTTCATCGCCGTCTCGGGCCTGGACATCAACTACGTCGCCAGCCAGCTGCTGCTGCGCCTGAACCGCAACGCCTTCATCGTCATGGCCCTCATCATCCCGATCATCGCGGGCATGGGGATCAACTTCTCCATCACCATCGGCGCCATGGCGGCGCAGATCGGCCTGCTGCTGACCATCAGCTGGGGCGTGACGGGCGTGCCGGGCATCCTGCTTGCGGCGGGCATCACCCTGCCCCTGGGCCTGATCTTCGGCTACCTGATCGGTTCGCTCTTAAACCGCATGAAAGGGCAGGAGACCATCGGTTCCCTGATCCTGGGCTACTTCGCCAACGGCGCGTATCAGCTCCTGTTCCTGTTCATCTTCGGCGGCATCATCCCCCTGAGCGACAAGGTGACCATCGTCGGCGCGACGGGCGTGCAGAACACCCTGAACCTGACCGGCAGCGTGGGCCTTTCCACCGCCATTGACAGCATCCTGCGCGTTCCCTTCCTGCAGACGGTGTATGTCCTGGCCGCCGTGGTCCTGGCCGGCAGCGTCGTCCTGTGGGCGCGCAAAAAGATCACAAAGACCCGCTTCCTCGCCCTCAGCATCGGCGCCGTCATAGTGGCCGGCATCTTCCTGCTGCCGCCCGTCGCCAATGTCTTCAACGGCTCCCACGGGCGCGAGATCCGCATCCCGGTGGTCACCTGGCTGATCATCGGCGCGCTGTGCCTGTTCAACGCCACCATCATGCGCACCCGCCTGGGGCAGAAGTTCCGCGCGGTGGGCCAGAGCCAGGTCGTGGCCAACGCCAGCGGCATCAACGTCAACCGCACCCGCATCACGGCCATCATGATCTCCACCGTGCTGGCGGGCTGGGGCCAGATCATCTTCATGCAGAGCGAGGGCATCGGCACCTTCCAGACCTACGCGGCCCATGAGCAGGTCGGCCTGTACGCGGGCGCGGCTATCCTCGTGGGGGGCGCGTCCATCGACCGGGCCACCAACATGCAGGCCCTGATCGGCGCCTTCCTCTTCCACTCCCTGTTCATCACGGCGCAGAGCGCCTCCTCCAACCTCTTCGGCAACGCGGTGGTGGGCGAATACTTCCGCGCCTTCCTGAGCTACGGCGTCATCGCCCTGGCCCTGATCCTCTACGCGGCCCGCAGCGCGCGGCAGCGCAAGACCAATCTGATGGCCATGGCGGCCCAGAACGGGGCGGCGAAGGAATAATCCGCGCAGCCTGGGAGCAAACCGCTTCCCAAAGATTCCCATAAACAAAAAGGCCTTCCGGCCCAAAGACATGCTCCCCCTGATCCCGGGAAAACCGGCTTCAGGGGGAGCGTTGATTTTATACTGGTCTCTGATAATACTGATTTTCATCTAAAACATGTGCAGATGTGGGATGGATTTTGCGTCAGGTCAAGGAAGGCATCCGAAAGCGTACCCGTAGGTACGGTGAGGAGGACTGACGCAGAGATGGCGCAAAAGACGCCCACAGATGTGCTTGGATTAGGTGAAAATCAGTATAAAGCTGTTTCTCCTGCAGGCATCGTTGATGCTTTCTCCGCGTCTTTACGGAGGCTGCCGGGCCGATGTTCTTTGATAATGTTATGGAACCTCATCCGGCCCGCTGCACGGTCCACCTTCCCCATAGGGGAAGGCTTTTTCCTGGCACTCACCGTACCTGCCGGTCCGTTTCCTTGATGCAATACAGAATCTGCGCACAATCGTTCAGCATTATTAACTGATCTTCACTTTATTCCTCCGGCCCGCCGTGCACGAAACGGATGAAGTCGTTCACTTCCTCCATGGTCCTCAGCTTTACGGTATACATGTACCGGCCCATCTGCGGCCAGTTCATGGGCGGCATTTCCTCCTGCATGACCATGCAGTGCCCGTAGCGGGCCATGATCTCCTCATGGGTGCGGGCGTAGCGGTGGCCGTCCTTGCGGCTGGCGTACACGCAGTAATAATGTTCCCGCGCTTCCGGGAGGCCCCGCCTGTCGTCCGTCACCATGTTGGCGTAAATCTGGTATACGTCGGTGGAGTGGGCGAAATCCATCATGTCCGGGGTATAGCCGCCCGCGGGGCGCATGTTGACCTCCAGCGCCACAAAATCGCCCACGTCCCCCAGGTCCTTCCTGGGGCTGGTCAGGCGGAAGAACTCCAGGTGGACAAACCGCCGCGCCACCCCGAAGGTTTTGACCGTCCTGCGGCCCAGGTCCCTGAGCTGTTCCGGCACCTCCGGGCAGGTGTAGTACTTGAGGTCCAGGTCCTCGTTGACGATGTTCATCACCGGCGGCCACCAGGTCATGCTTTCAAACAGCGGCTCGCACCGGGAATCGACGATCGCGTCATAGGAGCAGATCTCCCCCTCGATGAATTCCTCCATCACGTAGGGCACCTGGGGCAGATGATCGTAGAACGCTTCCAGATCGGCGTCCCCGTTCAGCTTCCAGGTGTTGGTCGCCCCGACGCCGATGTTGGGCTTGACGATCAGGGGGTAGCCCACCGCCTCCGCAAAGGCCCGCCCGGCCTCCCGGTCAGAGACGACGTGCTGCCGGGCCGTGGGGATGCCGGCGTCCAGGTACAGCTGTTTCATCAGGGATTTTTCCTTGATGAAGCCGATGCGGTCGGACATGATGCCGGTCGTCACGTGGAAGTCGGTCCGCAGCCGCGCGTCCTGTTCCAGCCAGTACTCGTTCATGGATTCGATCCAGTCGATCCGGCCGTACTTGAAGGCGAAAAAGGCGACGGCGCGGTACACCTGGTCGTAATCCTCCAGGCTGCCGACCCGGTAGTACTCCGTCAGCGCCGCCTTCAGCGGCTCTTCCAGCCCGTCATACGGCGCGTCCCCGATGCCCAGCACGTGGACGCCGTTCCGGTGCAGCCGGTCGCAGAACTGCCAGTAGGTATGGGGAAAGTGGGGGGAAATAAAAACGAAATTCACCTGTCATCAGCTCCTTTGCCGCGTCTCAGCCGAAAAAGAAGGGCAGGAAATAACGCATTTGTTTGTACCACCAGGGCCAGTCGTGGTTGACGTCATACCCCCAGAAATCGCACCAGGCGTTGATTCCCTTTTCATGGAAGATCCTCTCCAGGTTCCGCAGGGTCCTTACGCCTTCTTCCTCCCAGGCCCCCTGGCCGCAGCACAGGATGATCTTCCGCTCGTTGTACATGTGGATCCAGGGATGGTCCGCAGGCATGTTGGGCAGAAAGCGCTCCGGGGAGTTTTCATACAGGGTCTGGTTCATCCAGCCGTCGAAGAAATAGTCCGTATCATAGACGCCGGACAGCGCGACGACGCCCTGGAACAGGTCCGGCCTGCGCAGGAAGGTGATCACGGCGTGGTTCGCGCCCATGGAAAAGCCGGTGACCACCGGCATCTGCCAGTTCCGGGACCGGATCAGCGGCACCGCCTCGTCCACGATATAGTGGAAATACTGCTCCTGCCTGGCCGCCCGCCATTCGTTGTCCCACCCCTTGGGGGACCAGCTCTCGCTGTCCACCGTGTCCACCACGAACAGCTGCATGCTGCCGTTTTCAATATAATCCGCCAGGTGATGGACCATGCCGAAGTCCTCGTAGTTATGGCACATCGAATCCTGGGTCGGAAACGCCAGAATGGGGACGCCGCCGTGGCCGTACACCATCAGGTGCATCTCCCGGTTCAGGCAGTGGCTGTACTGTGTCAATTCTTCTCTGTTCATTGTGCTCCCTTCCGCCGCCCGCTCTTCCAAGAGCGGCCGGCAACCGCTCCTATTATGCCACAAAAAAACACTCCGGGTCAATTGTTTCCGCCCAAAGGGGCAAAGCCCTTTGCCCATAAGAACAGCGGAAATACAGGGAGCGCAGGATGTTTTCCCGTGTTTTTCAAAGAAGGCAGGAAGGATCAGGCAATGGCAAAGGCGTGTGACGGATGAGGTTTTTCCTTTTTCTTAAACGAACAGCGGGCGGCAGACTCGGACTGCCAGCCGATGTTCTGCAGAAATGAATCTTCAGCACCTCATCCGTCACGCCTTCGGCGCGACACCTTCCCCAGTGGGGAAGGCTTTTGGATCTGCCGGCCTGTTTTCCGGGCGCTGCGGATCTCCAGCGGGGAAGGCTTTTGGATCTGCCGGCCTGTTTTCCGGGTGCTGCGGACCTCTTTCTGGAAAGCTTTGCGGGGTCTGCTCACATATTGATGCATGAGCAATGCCTGTTTTTGCGGACAGTATTGTTCAGGAACCGGAATCATGATACAATGGGCGCGAAAATACTGCACCTTCCGGAGGAAACGCCATGAACAGCAAACAATCGTCCGGCTATCTCCTGCCCGCCCGGGTCAAAGCCGTCTCCCTGATCCTTAAATGCGCCGTAGTTCTTTCGGCCGCCGTCGGCGTAGTTATGAGCGCGGCCGCAGGCCGCCGCGCCTTCATGGGCGGCAGCCGGGTCTTCATGTACTTTACCATCCAGTCCAACATCGCCGTGGCCCTGCTTTCCCTGATCGGCGGCGTCCTGCTGGCGAAAAGCGGCGCGGTCGGCCGCCGGTGGCTGGTCCTTCAGCTGATCGGCGCCGTCTCCATCACCCTGACGGGGACAGTCTTCTGCCTGGTGCTGGCACCGGTGCTGGGAAAGGCCGCCTGGAGCCTGCCCAACGTGCTGACGCACGTGGTCGTGCCCCTGGCCGCCGTCGCGGATTTCCTGCTGGTGGGCGCCTATGGCCGCGTTCCGAAAAAGAGCGTTTTCCTGACGCTGCTGCCCCCGCTCGCCTACGCCGTCTACGCCGGCATCGGCTACGCGGCGGGGTGGGAGTTTTCGGAAGGCGTCCACTACCCCTACTTCTTCCTCAACTGGGGCAGCCCCGCCGGCGCCTTCGGGTTTACGGAGGGCCTGCCCTACATGGGCTGCGTCTGGTGGATCATCGCCATCTTTTTCTTTCTCCTGCTGGTGGGCTTTTTCTACCTGTTCCTGATCGACCGGCTCGGAAAGCGCGTCCGGGCGCAATGACACGGGCCGGGCGGGACCAATGGAAAAAGGGACGAACCGATTTCCGGAATGAATAAACAGGAAAGCTTCTGCCATGAAGTTCCCGCTCGTTTGCATCTCTTTAACATCAGATATTAAATCAGCCGGAATCTGTTCTCTGCCCGTCCGGCATCTCCAAAAAACGATCATTCAAAAGCCGTTGAACTGTCAGCGTACAACGCTGCTTTTCAACGGTTTTTCCGCTTTCCTTCATTGGATATCTGTGACAGGATGATACCGTCCGGAAAAAAGAACGTCAGGCAGTCTGCCCGGCGTTCTTTTCTTTTTGATAGATCCTTTTTCCTTTTTATCTGTTTTCCCGGAAATAGGGCAGGCCCAGGCTCTGGGGCGGCTGGTTCTCCCGTTTGTTGCGGACGCTGCTGATGATCAGCACGATGATAGTGAAGACGTAGGGCAGCATCTTGAGGAGGGGCTTCATGGCCATCGTTACCTGGATGAAGGACAGGTTGGTGATGAAGCTGGAGCAGGAGAACAGGAAGCCGAAGATGGTGGAGCCGATGATCGTGCGGGCGGGGCGCCACAGGGCGAAGATGACCAGCGCGATGCTCAGCCAGCCGAAAGCCTCCAGGCTCAGGTAGGCTTCCTGGGAGGCCATGTAGTCGATGATGTAGTAAAAGCCGCCCAGGCCCGCGATGCCGCTGCCGATGCAGGTGGCCGCGTACTTGTAGCGGGTGACGTTGATGCCCACCGCGTCCGCGGTGGCCGGGTTTTCACCCACCGCCCGCAGGTGCAGGCCCACCTTGGTGCGGTACAGCACGATGCTGGAAACCGCGGCGATGGCGACGCCCAGGAAGAACAGCACGCCCAGGCACTGCAGGCTGTCCTGCCGGCCGGCGAAGGGCCAGCGGTAGTAGGCCTTGGGGGTGACCAGGTAGACCGTCGGGCTTAGCTTGCTCATGATCACCTTCATCAGGCCGACGCCGAAGGTGGTCAGGGCCAGGCCGGTCACGTTCTGGTTGGCGCGCAGGGTCACCGTCAGGAAGGAGTAGATCAGCCCCATCAGCATGGCCGCCAGCACCGAGGACAGGATGCCCAGGATCACGATCAGGAACGGCGGCAGGGAGGAGGTGCCGATCAGGTTCAGCATCAGGCAGCCGCCGGCGCCGCCCATGCACATGATGCCCGGAATGCCCAGGTTCAGGTGCCCGGCCTTTTCCGTCAGGATCTCGCCGGTGGAGCCGTACATGAAGGTCGCGCCGAAGGCCAGGGAATCGATCAGAAAGTTCAGCCAGATGTTCATCGGATTGCCTCCCTGGTTTTGTGATGGCGGAAGTGCAGGCGGTAGTTGATGAAGAACTCGCTGCCGATGATGAAGAACAGGATGATGCCCACGATGACGCTGGGCAGCGCGCCGGAGACATTGAAATCCTGGCTGATCTGGGCGGCGCCCTGGTTCAGGATCTGGATCAGGCCGGAGGTCAGGATCATCATCAGGGGGTTGAAATTGGCCAGCCAGGAAACCATGATGGCCGTAAAGCCCTGTCCGCCGACGGACTCCGTGGTGATGGTCCGGTCCAGCCCGGAGGCGATCAGGAAGCCGGTCAGCCCGCAGAGCACGCCGCTCAGGATCATCGTGCGGAGGATGACCCGCCGGACGTTGATGCCGACGTACTTGGCGGTGTTGACGCTTTCGCCCACGACGCTGATTTCATAGCCGTGCTTGGAGTAGTTCAGGTAGATATAAAGCCCGATGGTCAGCAGCAGCGCGATCATCACGATCAGGAAATAGTCGTTGACCAGGGTGGGGAGCTTGCCGTACTTGAGCTTGGCCAGGGAGGAGGAGCCGCTGGGCACCCAGATGACCAGGAAGTACGAGACCAGGAAGGTGGCGACGTAGTTCATCATCAGGGTAAAAAGCGTTTCGTTGGTGTTCCACTTGGCCTTGAACACGGCGGGGATCAGGCCCCAGACGCCCCCGCACAGGAGCGCGGCCAGGAACATCAGCGCGATCAGCAGCCCTTCCGGGATCTTTCCGCCCAGATAAAAGTCCACCGCGATGGCGCCCAGCACGCCTACCAGCGTCTGCCCTTCGGCGCCGATGTTCCAAAAGCGCATCCGGAAGGCGGGGGTCAGCGCCAGGGAGATGCTCAGCAGGATCGCCAGGTTCTTGAGCATCTTCCACACCTTGCGGGAGGTGCCGAAGGAGCCCTTGATGAACGCGCAGTAAAAATCGCCCAGCTTGCCGGGATCGTCCCGGAGCTTTTCGATCAGGATAAAGGCCACCGCCCCGCAGATCAGCAGGCCCGCCGCCAGCGCGGCCAGGCGGATCAGCCAGGACTTCCAGAAAGGCATCCCTGTCCGGCGGCTCAGGTGTACCAGGGGTTCTCGCACCCCGGCGGCATGTGTTCCTGCCATCTCAGGCTCCCTCCTTCCGCGCGCGGTTTGAACGGGTCATCATCAGGCCGATTTCCTCTTTGCGGGCGGTCCGGGCGTCCACGATCCCGGTGATCTCGCCGGCGTTGATGACCATGATCCGGTCGCACAGCGCCAGCAGCACGTCCAGATCTTCCCCGACATACAGGACGGCGACGCCGCTCTCTTTCTGTTTGTTGAGCAGGTTGTAGATCGTGTAGGAAGAATGGATATCCAGCCCGCGGACCGGGTAGGCGGCCATCAGCACCTTGGGCGTATAGGCGATCTCCCGCCCGACCAGCACCTTCTGCACGTTCCCGCCGGAAAGCCGCCGCACGGGATAGGAGGTGCCGGGGGTCACGATCTTCAGGTTCTGAATAATTTCCTCCGCCAGATCCTTCGGCTTTTTCCGGTCCAGCAGCCCGTAATGGCCCTTGCGGTAGGAGCGGAGCATCATATTGTCCGTAATGCCCATGCTGCCCACCAGGCCCATGCCCAGCCGGTCCTCGGGCACGAAGGACAGATGGATGCCCAGCTGGCGGATCTCCAGCGGATCCTTGTCCCGCAGATTCATGATCTCGTCCTCGTTGAACAGGATCCTGCCTTCGAGGACGGCCCGGATGATGTCCGTCTTTTTCATCCCCCGGAAGGAAACGGGATTCCCTTCCGGATCATGGAACGCGTGGTCCTCGGCCAGCTCGGTCACTCGGGCAAGGGATTTATGAAAGAAGGTGACGGGCTGGTTTTTTTTCGGATTGTGGAAAATGATTTCGCCGCTTTGGACGTGCTGCAGGCCCGTGATGGATTCCAACAGCTCCCGTTGCCCGCTGCCGGCGATGCCGGCGATGCCCAGGATCTCCCCGCCCATGGCGGTAAAGGAAATATCCTTGAGGATGTGCGTGCCTTCCTTGTCGTACACATTGAGCCCCCGGACCACCAACCGGGGCTGGGGACATACGGGCTCCGACCGCTGAATGTTCAGATTCACCTTCTGGCCGACCATCATCTCGGTCAGCTCGGCCTCGCTGGTATCCTTCGTGTTGACCGTGGCGATGTGCTCGCCCCGGCGCAGGATGGCCACCCGGTCGCTGACCTCCAGCACCTCGTTGAGCTTGTGGGTGATGATGACGATGGATTTCCCGTCCGCCCGCATCACCCGCAGCACGTTAAAAAGCCGGTCGATCTCCTGCGGCGTCAGGACGGCCGTCGGCTCGTCCAGGATCAGGATGTCCGCGCCGCGGTACAGCACCTTGATGATTTCCACCGTCTGTTTTTCCGACACGGACATGTCGTAGATTTTTTTGCCCGGGTCGATATGGAAACCGTATTTGTCCGCGATGGCGGACACACGGGTATTGACGTCTTTGAGATTGTACCGGCCTTCCTCCCGGACGCCCAGCACGATGTTTTCCGCCGCGGTGAACAGGTCCACGAGCTTGAAATGCTGGTGGATCATGCCGATCCCGTGTTCGAAGGCGTCCTTGGGGGAGCGGATGACCGCTTCCTTCCCGTCGATGGTGATGGTGCCCTCGTCGGGGAAATAAATGCCGGCGATCATGTTCATCAGCGTCGTTTTGCCGCAGCCGTTTTCCCCCAGGATGGAAAGGATTTCCCCCCGGTAAATGTCCAGGTCGATCCGGCTGTTGGCGGTAACGCTGCCAAAGCGCTTGGTAATGCCGCGCATGGAAAGCGCAAGCTGTTTTTCCACAGGTGTCCCTCCAAAGGTCAAAAGGCAGGTCCGGACGTGCTTTCATAGCAAAGCGGCCGGACTGCCGCCCGCAGGTGGGCGGCAGTCCGGCTCGTTCACGGCGCCAGGCCGTGAAAACGGGGAAATCAGAACTTGCTGTTCAGCAGCTCGATGCCGTCGATGGCGACGTTGAAGTAAGGAGCGCTGCGGTATTCGGATTCATGGAAGTACCCGTCGGAAACGGCTTCGGTATCGGCGGTGAACGCTTCGTCGGTATCCACGTCGGCCATGTAGCTGGTCAGCGCTTCGCCGTTCACGGTGATGAAGCCCTCGGCAGCGGTGTCGAACACGTGGCGCACGCCGGCCAGCAGCTCGTCGCGGACGTCGGCGATGGCATCGGCGGTGCCTTCGGCGGCGGCGGCGGTGTTGACGTCGGTCAGCACGACGGAACCGGTCTGGATGGTGCCGACCCAGTCGGTAGCGATGGGTTCGCCGGCGACCTTCTGGCGGACCAGGTACTCAAAGTAGGGCGCCCAGTTGATGCGGGAGGAAACGATGAAGGTATTGGGGCAGCTTTCCAGGGTGGAACCGTTGTAGGAGATGTTGGGGATGCCGGCGTTTTCACAGGCGGTAGGAGCGCCCATGGAGTCGGCGTGCTGGCTGATCAGGTCGCAGCCCAGGGCGATCAGGGCCTCGGCGGCAGCCTTTTCTTCCTTCTCGTCGTACCAGGAGCCGGTGAACTGCACCTTCATTTCCACGTCGGGGCAAACGGCCTTGGCGCCCAGGTAGAAGCTGGTGTAGCCGGAGATCACTTCCGCGTAGGTGAAAGCGCCCACGTAGCCCATCAGGGGCTTTTCGCCCTTGAGCTTGCCGGCGGCCTTGAGCTCGTTGAGCTTCATGCCGGCTGCGATGCCCGCCAGGTAGCGGCCTTCATAGATGGAGGCGAAAGCGTTGTGGAAGTTGGGCAGGTTCTCGGTGTGGGCCATGGTGCCGGTGGCGTGGCAGAATTCCACTTCGGGGAATTCCTTGGCGACTTCCAGCAGGAAGCTCTCGTGGCCGAAGCTGTCGGCAAAGACGATGTTGCAGCCCTCGTCCACCAGGTCACGGGCTTCTTCGGCGCAGGCTTCGGATTCGGGGATGTTCCGCTTGACGATCACCTGGTCTTCCGACAGACCGAGGTTCGCCGCGGCTTCCATCACGCTGTTATAGAAGTTGAGGTCGTAGGTGGACAGTTCGTCGTGCAGCAGGATGACGCCGAGTTTGATGTTCTCCTGGGCAACGGGCTCCGCGATGACGGACACGCAGCCAATGCAGAGGATCAGGGACAGCAGCAGCGCAGCGATCTTTTTCATTTGATCTTCTCCTTTTTTAAAGCAATGGGAATAGTGGGAATCTATTTGGATCAGCCGCCGGCCAGGAGGATTTTCCCATCCTCGATCCCGGTGACGACTGCCAAACTCATCAGGTCGACGCCTTCCCGGCGCAGCGTTTCCCCGCCCTTCTGGAAGCCTTTTTCGATGCCGATGCCCACGCCGACGGTTTCGCCGCCCGTCTGCCGGACGATGTCCATCAGCCCGTGCACCGCGTTGCCGTCCGCCAGGAAGTCATCCACGATCAGCACCCGGCTGCCGGCGGGGAGGTAGCTCCTGTCCGCCCGGACGGTGTATTCGCGCCGGTGGGTGAAGGAGTAGACGGACGCCTGCGCCAGGTCGTCCGACTGGTTGGCGGCGGCGGATTTCTTGGCGAACACCACCGGCAGATCCCCCAGGGCGTGGGCGGCCGTCAGCGCCAGGGCAATGCCGCTGGCCTCCACCGTCAGCACCAGCGTGGGCCGGGCGGCGTGGAAATGGGCCGCCAGTTCTTCCCCCATGCGGAAAAGCAGGGCGGTATCCAGCCGGTGGTTGAGGAACATGTCGACCTTGACGATGTCCTCCCCGACTCCCCTGCCCAGGGTCCTGATGGCGTCTGCCAGCTCCTGCATGCGGCTCACTCCTGAAAAAGACGAACATTAAACGGGAAAACATGATAATTATACGGAATCCGGGCTGAAAAGTCAAGAGGGGAGCAAGGCGCGCCGGCCTTCCCAAGATCGTCCAATATTCCTGATATATCAGCGTGTTATGCCGTGTTTCAGCGGGTTTTGGCAAAGAAAAAAGAGAAGAATTTCGTGAATTCTTCTCCGGCCGGATTGTCTGTTTTGTCCAAAACGGCGGATCATCCGCCAGATCGTCATTTCTGCCCGGGAAAGCGCCGCAGCCGCCGGAGCACCTCCCTGGCCAGCACGCCCGTGAGCGCGCCCGTCAGCAGGCCCACGCCCATCAGCGCCGCCAGGTAGATCAGCAGGTTTTCCGGCTTCACCTCCGGCATCAGCACCAGGGCCGCCAGCACCTGCCCCACGTTGTGAAAGACCGCGCCCGCCATGCTGACGACGATCACGTCCAGGTCCTTCATCCGGCTCAGGGCGATCATCACCGCCAGGCTCAGCACGCCGCCGGCCAGGGCGAACATCATGGAATTGATGTTCCCGAACAAAAGGGCACTGAGCAGCACCTTGAGGACCATCAGCACCGCGGTAAAGGGGACGCCCAGCAGGTACAGCGCGAAGAGCAGCACCCCGTTGCTCAGGCCCAGCTTGATCCCGGGAACGGGCACGAAGGGCGGGATCAGCGATTCCACATACCCCAGGATCAGCATGATGGCCAGCAGCAGCCCGCTCAGGGCGACGCGCTCGGCGGTCCGTCCTTTTTTCCTTTGTTTCATACAGTTCCCCGTCAGTCGGACGCGTTGGTCCGGTTGAGCATGTCAAGCACGGCGCCAAAGTAGGTTTCCACCTCTTTGTCCGTCAGCTTCATGGCGGTTTTGAGCAGCTGGGGCACCTTGAGCGGCCGCACCCTGGCGTAATAGCGGGCGGAGCGGATGTTCAGATCCCACTTTTCCATGGTCAGGTTTTTCCAGCGCTCGATGTGGCGGGGCAGGATCGCCCCAATAGCCGCCTCCCAGGCGTCGAAGATCGCCCGCTGGTCCGGCCAGGCGAAATGCTTTTCCATGATCTCCGCCACCCGGGTCAGGAACTTCGCCTTCATTTCGGGCACCTGGAGCAGGGCGTTCAGCGGCTCGTGGCGGAAGCCCTGGATCTTGCCCTTGACGGGCTTGATGTAGTATTCCAGCGGGGTTTTCCCCACGGAGTTGAAGCAGGCCTCCACGTCGAACAGCAGGTATTTCCACTTGCCCCCCGGCACCCGGTACAGGCGGACGTTGGTAAAGTCCTTGTTGCCCAGGATGATCTGGTAGGCGGCGTGGGTGAACAGGCTGTCCACATCCAGCCGGTCGGTGACGTAGGTCAGGTTGTCCCCCTTGTTCAGGTCGTTCTTCTTGCAGAAATCGGCCAGCGCCACCCAGTCCTCCCCCGAACCGTTGGAGGTAAAGCGCTCGGTGCCGGTGCGGGAGATGACGTCGATGCGGTCGATCTCATCCTCGTCCGTGACGCCCTCCCACTGGGCGACCATGTACTTGTTGATCTTTTCGCGCAGGTTGTAGTGCCCCCAGTACCGACCGTTGATGTACACCTGGATGCACAGCGCGTCCTGGTACAGAAGGTCCTCCCCTTCGGCCAGGGCGGTGCCCACCACGTCCCGCAGGCGGCAGAAAAAGGCGTCCGAGTTGGCGGCGCGCAGCAGCAGGGAGTGATAGCCCGCATAGTCCCGGTGGGGAAAGGGGTTGAAGGCAAATTCGTCCGGCCCGTAGGCGCTCCTGGCGTAAATGGCGATGGAGCGCTGGGTGTTCTGCCGGGCGGAATGGCCGGCGGCGGTGAAGGTGCCGGTCTGGCTAATCAGGCGCGCGCCGGTTTCGTCGAAATACTCGATGTGCGCCGGGTATTCCAGCTCCTTTTCGTAATTGGGCACGCTGCCGTTTCCCTTGACCAGGGCGCCGGTCGTCTTATTGAACAGGTACTTGTCGTCCGAGATCAGGCAGACCACCGGCGTATGCAGATCCTCGCCGATCAGGTAGGTCGCGCCGGCGGCGGGGGATGAAACCAGCCCCTCCGCGAACGCTTTGACCCGGAGCGGCGCGGTTTTCTTCACCGTCAGCCCTTCTTTGGGGAAGACGGGGGATTTTTCGGTGGGCGTTTCCCCGTCCAGGGTGTAGCGGAGCACCGCGCCTTCCGCGCCGGAGGCGGTCACGGTGACGGCGGCATCGTACATGCCGCCCGCCGGGAACAGCGCGGGTTCGTCCAGCCGGCCGGGCAGCACCGGGCCCTGGTTCTTCTTGCCCGGGGTGGCGGTTTCAAAAAAGCCGTAGGCGGTTCCGTCCGCGCTCAGCCCGTAGCTGACGCAGCCGTACTGCCGGGGCAGCTTGAGGGTCTGCACCGGGCTACCCTGATCATCGCTCAGATACAGGGTTTCCCCCTTGGCGGAAATCTTGAAATCGGCGTAGAAGGTTTTGTTTTTGCCCTTGGAAAGGGTGCTGTCCCCGGTGCAGTACACCAAAAGGTATGCTCCCTTGTCCAGCTTAGTCCCTTTGGGGAAAGACCAGCGCGTCAGGTCAAATTTGCTGTCGCTCAGATACCAGCCGGACAGGTCGACAGCCTTGGGGCCGTTGTTGTACAGCTCCACCCAGTCGTAGGCGTGGCCGTTCTGATAGGTGCCGTTCTGCGCCATCACTTCGCTGATCACGACCTCCGCGGAGGCGGAGGCGCACCAGAGCGCCGCCAGCAGCAGCAGCGCCAGCGTCCATTTTTTCATCTTCATCTCACAGATACTTCTCGTTGATCGATTTGGTCTTTTTGCTGTCCGGCTCGATGTATTCGATTTCCATCCGGTCAAAGGAAACGCTTTCCAGGAAATGCTCCGGCAGGAACCGCGTAAGGCCGTACTCCTCAAAATCCTTTTCGTGCCGGGGCAGCACGCAGGGGCGCTGCAGGTCCAGCTGACGGCACGCCTCGGTCAGCGCTTCCTCCCATTCCCGCCGGACGCAGGGAACCGTCACGTCCCGCACGGTCCTTCCGTGCTTCACCAGCTTCACCCAGATGCCTGCCGCCATACCGTCCGTTCCTCCCGTCCTGATGTCGCTTTATTATCGCACAGCCGCGGGCTTTTTGCAAGGGCACGCGAAACGCAAAGCGGTCTGGACTTATTGCTCCCCCAACAAATTCTTGAAACATCTGCAGCGTCATAAGGGGCGATAT